>WTCC01000010.1 GCA_013138755.1 Gammaproteobacteria bacterium | reverse complement strand
CATCCATGTAAGCTCTGCTGCAACATCCTGTTGCAGAAGCCAAATAAATCAACAAGCTATACCCTCAGAAAATAATGCGCTGAGTAGTTACCTCGATCATAGCTTTAATAAGTTTCATCATTATTTATCTTATTAGACAGAGCATTGCTGACTTTATTTACCTGGTGGAAACTGCGCCAGAATTTTCTCGACTGTTTCATTAATATTTGCCGTTGACTCTTCCGGGCTGGAATGTTCAGACACAGACTGTGTACTTATGCCGCGCCAGACCAGTTTATCTGCTAACGGTATTGTCACATCAATCAATAATGTGCCCTGATCATAAGCACGTACCTGCGAACCGGTACTCATCCCAACACCGCCATAACGACCATAGCTGGAGCGGCCGATTGAAATGCTACTACTCGCACCGCTGCTGGTGATTTTCTGTTCGACGGTAATGTTATAACTAATAAAGAAATCAGGTGTCGCTGAATTAATCAATGTATATGACTTTGCTGAAAGTTGATCTACTATTGCAGTGCGAATACGTTTATCAACTAACTCATTATCTTTTAGACCGTATTCATTATCGTTATTTGGTTTCCATGCGAATGTTTTCAAAGCAGAAAAGTTATAAACCTGCTCATAATCCTGGCTGACTTTTATGCCAGAACAGGCCTGTACATAAATCAGGATAAAAACCACCCAGGAAAGTCGCATTATATTTTTCATTTTATATGCAGGCTTTATATTATCTAGAAATAAAATGTACCGAATAAGGTATAACCGCGATAACTATCTGAAACCTGCCCCTTCCAGTTATCATCATTTACCTCAACATTCGTGCCCATTCTTGCCAGTCCCGCACCGATGGCGAAATGTTTAAACAGCTTGTACTCAGTACTCAGCTCATAACTCACCAAAGCACCTTTGAACGAGTCTTCAAATTCAATGAAGAATGATTCAGCCAGATACTGAACACTCCACTTCGGTGTGATGGCATAGCCCATACGCAAGCCAAACATTGGCAAAGGCGCAGTAAAACCGGCTGCCTCTGCCTTGTCGCCAGTGCTAGTAGAGAAACTAAGATCATAACTCGTTATATTTAGACCGGCAGTAAAACTTAACTCAACCTTGGGTGAATGATAGAAGGAATAGGCATAACCCAGTTTGTACAGGGTGTACTTGATGTCAGAATTAATTGTTTCTTCCTCTGAAAAATTCTCATCTCCAATTGTGATATCAATCGCCAATGTTGTGCTTCCTTTTCGGTCGATAGCAAATGTAGTGAAATCGATGCGGTGTCGCTCATTGAACCGGTAATAAGCATCGATTCTGGGAATGGTGTCACGGCTCTCACCACCAAGGTCGCGCTGATAATCGATCACCGCACCCAGACCTAGAGGTGAATTCACACTGAACTGGGTATCTGTGCCATCAACAAAATAGGCACCAAGGCGAAGCATATATTTATCAGGAAATGCTACGCCCGGCGCTTCATCTTCAGCAGCGACAGCACTGCCTGTCACCAAACCTGAAGTAATAATGGCCGCAACCATTGGTGCAGCCACTGCTTTCATAAAATCGTTATTGAACATCATCATTATCTCCAATTTTTATTTCTTATTTTTAACTGCCTGTCTCACGAATGTTTCAATGATATCATATTATTTATTGCCTATATCGCTCAACAGAACGGCAGCTGGTACATATTTATTATTTAATAAAACAATAATACATGTGACAGACTCGATTTATTATAATCGCTAAATGCCCGCTTATGGCCATAAACAAGACGGCAACCCTTTACAAAACCTCTTCGTGATTAATAATTATTTTAGTTTTTCTATAACCTTTTTTAAGAATCCAATAGATCGCTATATAGAAAGTAATGAATGAAATAACCATTTCAATTAGTGAGTACACTAAGCCTTCATCCATGCTGTGCGGCATCGATTCCAGGTAAAAGACAGGTAGCAGTAAAATTGTCGTCACTACTGTCCATCTCCACATTATTGCCCAGAAAAGGCGAATAGATTCTTTATGTATTTCTTTAGTCATACTATTTGCTCTCTTTATTTCTTGTGCCCCTAACAGTTACTATTCAGACCCTGTTGGTCCGTATAGTGTAAATTAGTACATCTAGTATTTAAAAGTAAATTATTGTTTCTATATGAGTTTACACAAAACTTGTCTCATTATCAGTTTGGGTAAATCGTGACAAGCCAGCTTCCATACAAAAACATTTTCAGTACTTCGGCAGTATTTTATTTTTGTGATATTGAGCTTGAAGATAAGAGAATTATAACTGTCCTAACCTAAAGCCAACCTGTCAGTGCAAGCCCGATACCAATACTCTCCTGATCGTAATTATAATCAATCAGGCTTTCACCATAACCGTTAAAATATTGCACGTAACCATGGAATACACTTGTAAGCGGGAACATCCAGTCGATCTGGATGGCGCCACGATTATCGCTCTTCAGATTATTGCGCAACATGAAGCCAAGGGAATGACGACGCAGATTGTACAGGCCTGACAGCTCAAAGTGCCCCATGTAGTCTTCAATATCAGGGTTATTATCGTCTGCCTCATCTTCTTCTATTCGGTACCAGGGTTTGAAGCTTAACAACCCGTTGCCTTTTTCGATGATGAAATTAGCATAAATGCGATTCCAGCTTCTTGAAAGATCGCCAGCCCGGCCATTGGACTGGTGCACAAAACCAAGATTGATAAAACTGTTTTTAAAACCAGATAGCTCCCAGGCTGTGGGTAGTGTTAAAAAAACCTCTGGCTCATGATTGGTTTCACGAAAAGGTGCGGAGTTTTCATTATATACCTGCCAAAAAGAACGGTTAGTATAGGCAAAGTACAGCACGCCTTTACCAAACACGTTGCGAGCCAGTGGGAATTTGGCACTGATCTGGAACTTGACTTCTGTATCATCCGGCGTCGTATCCTCATCCGGAAATTGCAGTGCAAAGGCGCCCCGTTGGTTTGTTCATTTTTCGCAATCAATAAAATATAGTTAGGCTTATGAGTCGCGATTAAAAACTCGTTATCAAACGCTAGTTTTTCAGATTCCAGACGTCGTTCAAGTTGCGTTTGCTGCTTTGCATCATTGAAA
>WTCC01000152.1 GCA_013138755.1 Gammaproteobacteria bacterium | reverse complement strand
AAGAGAGGTGACTAATGCTTCGACAAGACCTTCACTCTGCAGGTGAAAACCATCATCGCTAAACATCGCAAGGTACATCCACACCGCTATGATGGCAAAACCAACGCTCATCAAAAGCATACGTATCTTTGGTCTGGTACACATAAAACCTACCAGCATTACCATCATGAAGACCACCAGGAACTGTCCGAAGCCTCTTTCTAACGGTCCACCGGCTGCGATAGGATACATGCCGACGTAGTGGTTAATGGTATCCATCTCATGTACACAATCGAGCGCTTCATCTTCCTGAATCTCAACCTTTTTCTGTAAGGTACAACCGTTGAATACACCATTGATATGGAACTCTATGCGGACACCGTCAGGAAAAGATTCTTCTGGATAATTGGGCGCCGTCAGAGAAACCCACCAGATAGAGGTATAGAAGATAACAGCCAATAAACCTATACCGATAAGTGAGAGAATTCCAACGGTTAAGGTCTGCTTGTTAAAAGACGCTGCACTCATGAATGTTACCCTGTTGAATTAAGTTGAAATGAATAGTCGCCGGCCAGTCGCGGCCAAAACTCAAGGCTCCCGTAAAAACGGGAGCCCTGGTGAATCACTAACAGATCACTGATCTGATCAATCGTACAAATCAATCGTAATCGGGATTCTGCCAGTCAACAGAAGGAGCAACATCTTCCTTAGGCACTTTAAGACGTGAAGCGTAGTTAACCACCATCTTCATGTCCTTATCAGAAAAGTTTTTGATCTGTTTAACCATATCTGGGTTCGCGTTGCGGCGCTTACCATCTCTGATCCACTCAAACTGGCGCATCATATATGCATAATGCTGACCCTGGATCTTGGGATAAAACTTATCATCATTGCCTTCGCCATTTTTACCATGACATTCTACACAATTGTCTTCATATAACTTTTTACCCTGTGCAAACTCCGGGAAAAGTGCGTTCCAGTCGCCCTTACCATTATCCGGGTTCATCGGCAGTTGTGCTGCATAAGCCGTTACATCTGCAACCAGTTGGGCAGGATTGATTTCACCATGCTTATATCCTGAGACTGCCAGAATCTGTTCATCCAGTGCAAACGGGTACATGGTCGGGTTATCACGATTCTTCGCACGAATATCAGCCAGTTGTTTGATCAGCACGTTTTTATGCTGTCCGGCGATCTGCGGGAAAGTACCATCCTTACCGCCCCAGCCTTCGAGTAAGTGACAGGCAGAACAGACTTCATAAACTACAATGCCGCGCTCATGATCAGGTGTGAGCTTCATCGCTTCGGTCTTTTCACCGCCGGCCTTATTCCAGTCTTTAACATCTTTTGCCTGACCTGACTCTGCAGATTGGGCTGCATTTGTAAAAACCAGAGCAAAAGCCAGGCAGCTGCGTAGTGATAATAATTTAAATTTCATAACTTCTTTCTCTGTATATTTCTGGCTCAGTATATCCCTGAACACAGGGGTTGATTGATTATGCATGAACACCTACCTATAAAAGATCTGATAGATAATCGACTTCAGGCATATAGTATCTAAATACGACGGTGTCGATTAGAACATAATGAACCACTAATGTGCTTGACCTTAATCAAAGCCAAGCACAGTGCGATAGTTTAACAATTATTTCAATGTTGCCAGCCAGTCAGCGATTTCACGCATTTCAGCATCACTCACCAGCCCCATAACACCTTTCATGGCAGCTGTCTGCCCATTATTGCGTGCACCTGATTTGATATCTTTCATCTGGTTGTAGGCATAGTCCGCACCCTGCCCGGCCAGTTTAGGGTACATACCCATAATCGGACTCTTGGCATCTTTACCATGACATGACCAGCAAGTTTTTTTGTTATACAGATCAGCGCCATCGGCCAGTACAGTCGTTGACATAGTCATTGACAAGGCAGCAAAAGCAGCAGGAACTAATAATAATTTTAATGACTTCATAATTTCACCTTAATTTGTGAGGGATTTTCTTTTTTTAAACTAAACAGGGGGAACATAAATGCTCCCCCTCCAACTTCTAATTAAATAGTTTTGTAACTATTGTTTCAAAACTATCATTTCACTTTAACCGCACCATGCTCTTCCAGGAAGGTTTTGGCGCGTAGACCCATATCAGCGGTCTTTACCTGATACTGCCAATGCTGACCAGCCCACAGTGTGGCATTCTGGTAATCACCTTTCGTAGCGAAACCTTCAGCTTTCTTCTGAGCTTCAGCAGCAAAACCTAACTGATCAGTAGCATCTTCAACCAGTGCGACTACTTCAGGGAAGTCCTTGTAGTTATGACTAGTGATAAATCCGACCACTGAATCAATAACCGCCTGAGTATCAACGTTGGTTTTCACCTGCTTGTCATAATCAGCCTTGGTATATACCTGGCCTTCTACTATCTTGGTATCTTTGGCTTTGTAACCTTTCGGTGTAACCAGCAGATAACCCTGCATTTCAAGGTGAAGCGCAGAACAGAACTCTGTACAGTAGTAAGGGTATACACCCGCTTTTTCAGCCTTGAATGTCGCTGTTGCCGTTTTACCC
>WTCC01000101.1 GCA_013138755.1 Gammaproteobacteria bacterium | reverse complement strand
ACTGATTTGCCAGAGACTCGATAATGTACCGCATATTTTTTCCAATCAAAAACCTGAGGGTGCGTATTATGTTTTCCCGAAAATAATCACGACACATACAAACTCTAAAGAATTTGCTATTGATTTACTGAACAAGGCAAAAGTTGCTGTTACACCAGGCAGTGCATTTGGCCCATCAGGTGAACATCATGTAAGGATGGCATACTGTGTCGATGAAGACACCATCAACCTGGCATTTGACCGGATCGAAAAAATATAAAGAACAACATAACCATAAATAGGAATCAATGAGGGCAGGATCGATTGATTTTAAATGTCTGGTGACCACTTCTGATTGCCTACCGAAGTTACTGTGAGTATAGCGAAGGTCTCTTGTTGAGAGGTTGAACCCACCACCCAAAGCGGACGTTCATTATTTTTAGTTTTTATTCGATATGCTGCCAAAATCATTCAGGCATGTCATCGTTAAGCCTGAGTTATCACAATTCTGCTGATTTCACTCGGCGCCATTATTCGTAATGGAGGCCCCCAGTATCCAGTTCCACGGCTAACGAATATTTGTTGATCAGATGTGTGCTGATGAAGCCCATCCAGATAGGGTTGATCGAGTATTACAAGTAATCCAAACGGAAAAATCTGCCCTCCATGCGTATGGCCGCTTAACATCAAGTCACAGCGTCGGCCTTCAACCAGTGATATAGATTTAGGCTGGTGCGATAGGACAATGGTTGGTTTCGATTGGTCTATGCCGCTGTATGCGGCTTCCACATCCGGTGGTCTTGTACCAAAACGTTCTCCCGTAAGGTCATTAAGTCCAACAAGATTAAAGTTTCGTTCGTTATTACCGAAGAGAATAGACTTGTTAGTTAATGGTTTTATTCCTAATGATTCCACTTTCTTTAGAATTGCTTCGACACCATGAAAATATTCATGATTACCGGTAACGAAAAAAGTAGGTGCTTTAAGTGATTTTAAAGGTTCAAGGTCATCACTGATTTTTTCTGGTGGCAGGTCACATAAGTCACCGGTTATGACGACCATATCCGGTCGGAGTGAGTTAGTTTGAGCGATTATATTTTCCATAAAATCATGCTTTATGGTGCGCCCTATATGGATGTCCGTAAGCTGTACGATGGTAAATCCTGTAAATGGAAAATCTTTGATTCGGACGATTACATCATTTACCTCTGGTAATTTAGTACCCTGAGAAAAACCCCGCCAAAGGTACGATGCAGTGCCAAAAAGTACCGCCGTGTCGAAAATAACCTTGATTGTACGACGTCGTTCCTGGTTGAACGGTACTTGCCGTGAAACAGAAATGGTCAGATCATAGATTAGAGTAACCACGAATAATATAAAGGTAAAACCAATAAACGCGCTTAGTATCATGTGTAAAATAAGTGACTCAGGAATGAAGCTAAATACCATATCGATTATTAAAGCTGTTTCGCCAGACATGATAATGAGAATTAGTAGAGTGCCAATCTTATGAAAGCGTGGGGAAAGCTGCGAGAAGAATCGCTTATAAACGTAGTAATTAGTCAGCGCAAGCACGTTGATAAAAATAAAAATGAAGACAAGCTGTCGCTCAATGCTCATGGATTATTACTACTATCAGCTTCAATATGGATGAACCAGATTCTAACAACACGGAACAGGAAGTAATACGAAATTGTTTAGAATGCCGTTATTATTTTTATAAATGTCCGCTGTTGGTTAGCTGACGTGTCAGTTGGCGCTTGGGGAGGCGGGTGTTTATTTTTCTTATACTCAACCGCTCCTGTCTTGATACGCCGGGACTGAGGCTCTTATCCCTCATGGATTATAAGTTTTCTTCAATAGGTGTTACACCGCCATGATCAATACGTTCGTATTCTGCGATAACCTGTGCACCAAGCAGCAGAATAATTGCGCCAAATTCAAAGCTGAGAAGAATGATTATGGTGGTCGCAAATGAGCCATAAATAACACTGACAAAAGAAAGCGTCGAAAAGTACCAGATTAGGATATGTCGTGTGAGCTCCCATAATATAGTAGCCGTAATGCCGCCAACCAGGGCATGTGACCAGGCTAGTCGACCGACTGGCATCACCAGGTAGACAGAAGTCAGTAACAGTATTTCGCCAAAGACACCCAGTGCATAGAGAACAGTCGCTGTTGTTTGAGTCATGTTGATATCAATACCGAACAGTGAAGGAGTGGCCGCACTATGCTGATGCAACCACCCAGACATCAAACTAACAACAAGAAAGCCCGCAGTCAGTAATAAAATGTAGATGTAAGGTAATACCGCTGAAACGAGAAAATGACGGCGATGTTTCAATTGACGATGAAAGAAGATAGCGGACATTGCGTTTTCTAGCACGGTAAATGCCAGTGAACTGAAGAAAATTAATAAAAGCATTCCTACGGTGCCAATGACCCTCCAGTTGGCAAGGAATGTTTCCAGATGTGTGGTTAGTGTATCGATGCGCGTCGGCGTGGCCATCATCAGAAAGGTCGATAAGGTCTCAAGCAGGAGTTGAGTATCCACAAAATATGAAAGCACGATCAGCACCAGTGCGAACACAGGAATAATTGATAAAAGTGTGTAGTAGGCAACCGCGCCGGCTAGTAGCAATCCCTGGTTTTCCCGAAATCCTCTCAGTACATCAATCGAAAATTGCCCGGGATGACTGATGACATAGCTAAACGGTGTTAGTGTGTTACTCATAAGTTAAATAATAGTCGAACTATCTCTCTGCACAAGACTCGTAGCGATTATTCCGGCATCATGTTGGTTTGTCCTGGTGTCGTTGACTTGCTTAAAGGTCGCTAACCGACGGCGAACTCAACTGGTCGACGCAACATATTATTCTTTAAGATACCACGCTGGTTTCGCTAGCATCAGATATAATGATGCTTTGTAAATAAATCCTTCATCGATTAACCAATATTATTCAGTATGGTAAAAATTGTAAGCTGTTTTTTACTCTTGCTACCCTTGTTTCTCTCGCCCATGGCTAATGCTATGGTTTCGATAGATTCGGTTTCGAGTGAACCTGTCTGGTATGAAAAAGATGTGAATGGTCATCCTGTCATTCATTTATATTTCTTCTGGTCTAAAAAATGTCCGCATTGTCTCAAGGCCAGACCCGATATCATAGAAATGGATAAAGAATATCCATGGCTAAAATTGCATTCACTCGAACTGGTAGATCGTCCGGAGAATATACGAACTTATGTCAGTATGGCTGCGATGTTTGGCAATGATGCACGCAGTGTGCCTGCCTTTATGTTTTGTGGTAATTTAGTCAGCGGTTATGAGAACAAGGCATCTACTGGCAGATTATTAACATCTTATCTGATGGCATGTTATCAGTTTGCAAAAGAAAATAATCCTGATAATACTGTGGCATTTGTTTTTGACCAGAATGAATCGCCATCAGTCGATATTCCATTCTTAGGCAGTATAACTGCAGATGATTATTCATTATCTGTGTTGACTGTTTTTATTGCAGGTATGGACGCGTTTAATCCCTGTGCCTTTTTTGTATTATTGTTTCTGCTCAGTATGATGGTGCACGGTCGAAGCAGGGCAAGGATGGCACTTATCGGCGGTATATTCGTATTTTTTTCAGGTCTCATCTATTTCCTGTTTATGGCTGCATGGCTGAACCTGTTTTTGTATCTGGGTGAATTGCGATTCATCACTTTGGCTGCAGGCGCTCTGGCGATATTAATCGCCTTAATAAACATCAAAGATTATTTCTGGTTTAAAAAAGGTTTTTCATTAACTATTCCTGACCATGAAAAGCCTGGACTGATCGACCGTATCCGTAAGCTGTTGCGTCTGGAGTCGATAAGCACGGTCATCGTTGCGACGGTTGTTCTCGCCATCGTCGCTAATAGCTATGAGTTGTTGTGTACAGCCGGTTTTCCCATGATATATACCCGGATACTTACTTTAAAAGCATTGTCTGTAGAAAGTTATTACTTTTATCTCTTGATGTATAACCTGATCTATATACTGCCTCTGTTATTGATCGTCATCGTCTTCACCATAAAACTCGGTTCGAGAAAGCTTTCAGAAAGGGAAGGCATGGTGCTGAAGTTATTATCCGGTGTGATGATGCTGATGCTGGGTTTGTTATTAGTCGTGTCACCGCAATTGTTAAATAATGTGATGGCTGCAGCGGTATTGTTACTCTTGGCTATCGGCATTACCTGGGGCATCGTTAAAGTAACGAATAAAAAAGTCTAAGCTTTATTGAAGCTGGAGGAGGCAAGTAATAGCAGTTATGCTGTCAGTCTGAGCTTAACGAAGTTAAAAATCAGAGTATACATGCTTGAGGGCGAACGTCCGTTATTGGTCCTGCACCCTAATATTTTTAATTCTTCAGGTGCGGTGATCTTTAGTATTTTATTATTCTCTGCTTAACGGTTTCACTGCCTGTGTTTTATCAAACCAGATGTATTCATCAAACTGCACTGGCAATGAGGCGTAAATATAATGTTTATTTAATTCATCATCGGGGTCGTACGTCGTGCCAATTGCACGTTGCAGTCGTTTTACCAGTAGTTTCTTACGTACTGTTTCCTGTATAGGGTTGCGCAAGGGCAGCAAGAAATTATCTGTTTTGACAT
>WTCC01000331.1 GCA_013138755.1 Gammaproteobacteria bacterium | reverse complement strand
CAGTAACCGTTAAACCGGTATCCATATCACCAAATAGAGCATAAAAATGTTTACGCTCTATTTTTATATATAATTTCTCAGCACTCGATGCATCGTGACGTTGACGTGAATTGTCACCGTAGATGGTGTAGTAAGTATTAGGGTCGATCAGCTGATTAACTCTATTATCACTGTCTTTTGTATCTTTCGATGTATCATACGAGGTTGTTAACAACCAATCCCCTTTCACCTTACCTTTGGCGTAGAAAGCAGCCTTTCCTTCAGTATAAAACTCATCATTTATATCATTGTCATTCAATGCTTCTTCATTACCCGAAACATTGTTGTAACCCATCGTACCCTCAGCCAGACCTACCATAATCCAGTCACGTATTTCCGGTTGCATCCATGTTTGTAAACGTGAATTTTTACGGCCGGGGAAAGGCAGTTCGATTTCTAATTGCCCTGTTTCAGTCGTAGGCTCGAGCACGATATACGCGAGTCCATTTTGCCAGACTACGTATAGTGGATTATCACGATTTAAACCGGATAAGCGATTTACCTGGAATGCTTCGATAAGCTGTTGTGGAAGGTAAGGTTCTGATAAAGTAAATTCACCCGTTGAACCAGGACGTGCATGATGACCTTCACTATCATAGACACGTATCGCTACCACTGGCACATGCCTGCCATCGGCGATCAGTCGAGAATACTCTTCCACCAGCTCAGCTCTCACTGGTATACCTGCATATACGATATTACGGCTTAATGTTTTTACGATACTACCTTCAGCATCTCTAACGATAAATTCAAAATGGTTATCGCCATTGCCGAGCGATATACCTTGCCAATAACTACGTGCTATCGTATTTTTCTTATTATTAATCTGACCAAAGTAATACAGTGCATTTACAGGCTCACCGTTAACCAATATTTCAAACTTGTCCGATGGTTTGTGTTTTATAGCGATATTGACTGAAGCTGCTGCAGGCGAATAATTCACATCAGGTGATAACCACTCATATCCTGGCGTAGCATTTTTTATCCAGAATTCATCAAATGCACTGATATCAACCTGCTCTGTAACCGGTGGCGCTTCGATCAATTTTTCTATTTTAATTTCAGGCTGCCCTTCTAATGCCACTTCACCCAGATCGCTTTCAGCTGTCACTAACGCTACTTTTCCAGGAGCAACGATCTCACTGGTACTAACGCTTAATTCGGCACGGCGATTTTGTGCACGACCATCCGCAGTTGCATTGCTTGCTACAGGATTTCTGGTGCCTTTACCTTTATAAGTTACCTTGTCACTATCAAGATTCAGATCATTGATAAGGTATTTGCTAAGTTTTTTAGCTCGGGCTGTTGATAACACCGTGTTGTCACTGAACAACCAGAAACTTCTCTTATTAACAGATTGAGAATCGGAATAGCCTAGAACTTCACTATGTGTGATATCAACATCACCTAAATTCTCGATTGCTTCTCTTATCCCTTTTTTGGTCATATAGGATAATTCAGCACCCAGTGGTTCAAAATAGGCTTTATAGATAACTGCTGTTTTCTCAGAGCGAACCCTTGCCACTTCAAGTTTGTTCTCAATGGGCGCAGAACGTATATTTTTCTTACCACCGGCATCCATGATCATGAATGCTTTTGTGACAAGATCACCATCTGCTTTCTGTTTCAGAGTACCTCTTAATTTCAGCTCTTTAGACCAGTTTTCACCTAATTTTCCAAAACGGTATATCAACATATTATCGGTTACTGTCGGATCATCGATTGCAGCAGAATCCAGAACACTACTGCCCATTTCATAGTCGATACCTTTTGGCAGACTAACGATCAGACGATAGTTTTCGACTGGTACCTCACCATTGGATAACTTGATGGTGTATTTGATATCTTCATCATTTAACTCGCTCTGGATCAACAAGCTCGCAGTATCTGTAATAGGCTTCTTCTCACGAACGTAAAAATCTGTACGCCATAAGGTGCCACCTTGAATGTCGACGAATTGCGAATATGGCGTTCCTGCAAAGCGTGTATTTCTCACACACTCAACGATCTCTAGATGATCTGGGATACTGGCTTTATCCAACTGGACGACATGAGTACCAGGGATGATACCTTCAAAATGGAAGCGCCCTTGTTCATCTGTCGCAGCATAGGTTCCGTCTTCCATGAAGATTCGTGCAGCAGGCAAACCAGGATTAATCAATGTGCTATCTACATCACACTCACCTATTATTACTCGACCCGCGATAAAACTTTTCGTTGCGAACAGATCTTCGATTACGTTTAGATTTGCCACCGCTGTATTGGATTGCGTTGGCACATCATCTACGGCTATTACACTGTTGACCACATTGCCCAATCGAGTCGCAGGTGTTAACTCAGTGACGTAACTAATCTTCACTGCGGTATTGGCAGGCAGTGTTGCGATGTTAAATACCAATGATTGCCCATCGCTTGATATCTGCGGATCTGCACCGACTACACCATCATAACGAACAGATGCCGATTGATAACGCAGACCTAATGGCAAGGTATCGGTTATCGCAATAGCGTTTGATGCATTCGTTGGGTCGGTATTGGTTAATGTTAATGTGTATTGAACGAAATCACCTATCGCTGCAGATTCCTTCGATACCATTTTTTCCATGACCAGTCTGGTCGCAGAGACGATCGGATCTAGTGGGATATCAACTCGTAATGGCGGTCCGGCTTGTAGAGTGAAAACACCGCCAAATGAAGCATTAGCATCTAGCGCATAAGGTGCACCAGGCAATAATTGCAGGTCAGCAATCGTCGCCACTGACGGTGCTATATAAGTAGCCGGTGGAGTAATAACGATACTGTAATCAGTAGGGAACATACGAGGGAATCGGTATGAACCTGCTGGGAAGTTATACACCGTGCCGCCACTATCAGTAACGCTGCCACCTGTTATAACTGGATTATCGTAAGTACTGATACCATCATCGCCGAATACCATCGCAGGATTACCTAACGAATCCAGAATAGTAACCGTTGCACCATCGATCAATGTACCATCAAAACTGCTGAACACTATTCCGAATGGATCGACCAGTGTATCACCTGTACTGATATCTGCTGGATCATATTGATCGACATATCGAACTGATACACTGACATTCTCACCTACGCTAAGCAGACCATCATAAGCCGTTGCCGGGTTCGATGTCGATTGAATATAACCGATAAAGATACCTGTATTAATACCTGTTTCAAACAGTATCAATTCTTCCTCATCGCCGGTAGAACTTGTGAAGAGTATTCGAACTGACTCCTGTACAGTTGGATCCAGATTTTGATCCTGATCATCTACCTGCACAAAAAACGGATCATCCGTATTATATAAAGTTGCAACGTTTAATGGCTGCGGATCCGTCGCTGTCAATACGACCGGTGCCCCACCAACAACAGGTACTACAGGGTCAGCTGAAACAACAAAACCAGCACCTGGAGACCCACTACTTGCATGTTGTGTTACCACCGTCGGCGTGAAGGCACTGCTTGCTGTCATGTCATATTGATAAAACTCGACTGACGATGGCGTCTGTATAATCGTTGTTGTAACGTTTACTGCATTACTGTTAGCTGTACTGCTTGTTCCAGAAATATCGAAACTGCTTGTTGCAGTATTGCTGATTACTGTACCCGGTGGTGTAACCGCCAGCACATCGAAAGACAGTAACAGTGCAGATATAAATAAAAGTGTATTTAAAAGTTTAACTGGCACCTTCCACAAACCATTCAACATTCTTCCTGATCGAATAGTTTGTGGAAGATGGACTGCATGATGGTTCATGCAATTCATCTTGTTATAAACATTGAGCGATACAATTATTGCACGCACAGTAGCACCTACTCTGGAAATTAATCCAAAGCAGGCACCAAATGTGCGTTTTAATAATTGCGACATAGCTCTACTAATCTTCCGTGATTAAGGAACGATTACATTAAATTCAACAGTTAATGATTCTGTTGCATTTAATACTGCAGTACCTGCTGCTGTCCCTAAAACAACTGTAATAATGCCTGCTGCCAGAGTACAGCCATCTGCAGCATCACCACCAGAGCCATCTGCCAGGCAGAATGTTTCTGTAGAAGCACCATCAAAAATACGGATATTAAAACCTGTACTTCCAGGTAAGATGGCATTACCCGCACCGCCATTACTCAACACAGGATCCATGGTCGAGCCAAGCAATGCATCACTAATGTTTGTTAATGTTGCTGTTGCTGAACCAACAGCATTATCGATAGTCACTGTGTAACGAACAAATGCACCTGGAATCGCCTTAGGCGATGTTTCCAGATTTATCGGATCGTATAATGTACTTGATGTTTTAGTCACTGTTAATGCTGCAGTACCCATAGTGTAAGAACTATATGATGACTGCTGTGCATTCTGATCTGCATCTGCTGCACCAACACCATCGATGGTTGCACCAGTAACTAAATCAGTGAAAGCGGTATCATTAAACACCGTTTCCATAGTCGTCGTATCGTCAGCGTTCGTTGCCGCTACACCTGCGGTAACGGTAGTTGGGCCATTAGTAAAACCACCACCACCTGGGCTGGTGTTACCATTGTCATCTGCAACAATTTCTCCCGTATTAGTACCGTCAGTTCCATCAACTGTCGCTTGAACAACTAATGACATAACTGCAATATCACCGTTGGCCAATGGATTAGCCGTATCGTCTACTAATGGAATATCTGAGACGACAAA
>WTCC01000118.1 GCA_013138755.1 Gammaproteobacteria bacterium | reverse complement strand
GTGGTGTTCACTCGGTTGCGATACGCTCATACCGCAAACAGGATCAATACTGTTTGTCATAACTTCGCCACCCCTCACAAGCCATTTAAAAAACCTACGACATTGTCTACTTCAGAGTTCATAATCCAGTTCGGTGCTTTCTGTTGCATTCTTTTCACAATATCTAGCAGCATGATCCGCAATACATCGCTGCAAAAATAAACCGTAAGACTTTAACGTTGCCAGCTCAGCCTAACTGTGGAACGATGGCTCGCCTCAAAGGTTTAATCGCCAGAAAAATTAACAAAAACGCACTTACCCACGAAACAATGCCAGGTAACATAGTATGCGCTTCACCCATATGTACTTGAATCTGCCATGACTGATTTATTAACAACCACTCCAAAAGCAACCCCATCATCAAACTGAAAACTGATAACCCGCCTATATAAACTGCCGTCACTTTTAATCCCAGCTCCTGTTTCAATAAAGCAAAACTTGCAATATTAGTCGCCGGACCGACTAAAAGAAAAACCAGCACCGCACCAGGAGAAACTCCTGCCAATAACAGACCGGCAGCAACGGGTGTTGATGCCACTGCACAGATATACATCGGCACGCCAACGACTAACATTACCAACATAGCCATTAGACCACTTCCCCATTGCGCAAACCAGTCGGGAGGAATAAAAGTCAGCATGGTTCCTGCCAGCACTATACCAACTGCCATCCATTTTGAAATATCGTCAAGTAGCTCTGCGCCTGCGTACGACATTACCTGCAATAACTTATTCGTTTTAACTTCTTCTTTTGAAGCGCAGCATGATGATTCTTCCAGTTGTTCAATTTCCGCCTCAGACGAACAACAACTCTTCACTGCGGTGTCTTTAACGACATTGGTATCTACCATCACAGTATCTGTCACTAACGTTGTTAACAAACCCGTACCGATTGCATTGACCAATGCGGCAATCGGTCGAAAGATCGCCATCACCGGTCCCATCAATGCATAGGTGACTGCTACAGAGTCAACACTGGTCTCCGGTGTCGATATCAGGAAAGAGACTGTTGCTTCTTTAGAGGCGCCGGCGCGATGCAAGCCAATCGCCGCAGGTAAAACACCACAGGAACACAGAGGCAACGGCGCACCAAAGAGCGCTGCTCGTAATATAGAGCCAATGCCACGACCTCCCACCCAGCGCTGCATGGTATCTTCCGCTATAAAAGATTTAATAACCCCAGCAGCCAGCAACCCAATCAACAACCAGAAGGCAGTATCCAGAAAGACTAGCCAGATATTATTCAGCAACTCAACGACCATACCATGCTACCCTTTAATAAAAGTTGATGAGACTATATAGTATCTCAACTATACAAAAATTGAATTTAAATCCCAGATATAACAAACACAAAAAACAGAACTAACAATGTTGAATACACTTCCACTATTAGTTGTCATTGCAAACATGCAAGTAGTGCAACCAGTCATCATCAAAACACCTGATCTGGAACTTGAATTTACTGCACGCACACCAAATCAGATGGGCTCATTTTATGAAGCACGCGGCTTCCCGAAGTCTATGCTGAACATACTAAAAAAACACTGCTACATTACGGCAGGTTTAACTAACATGAGCGACCAAAAAATCTGGTTAGACTTGTCACGCTGGGAATTTTCATCTGCCGGAAAACCTTTAAAACGAGAACACCGTGACTACTGGAAAAAACGCTGGCAAGACATGGGCATCCCTCTTAATAAACAATCGACATTTCGCTGGACACTGATTCCTGAAAGTCTCGACTATCTACCAGGTGAGCATGAAGGCGGCAATCTTGTATTGCCGTTCACCAATCAACCCATCACATTAAAAGCTACTTTTTCTACCGGTGAAAATAAACAAGGTAAAGAAATAATCATCACTACTGACCAACTTTTTTGTGCCGAGGACGAACAATGAAGTCACTCTCAGGTTTTATAAAGCTTAACGCTCTCATCGTAATTATTCTTATCAATGCGTCAGTTGCAGCCAATGAGATAGATATCAAACCACCCTTTGGCATTCGCAACCATGACATCGGTATTGCACCTGACTTCACTTTGCAGGATATCGATGGTGAAACATTCACCTTAAACCAATCAAAAGGGCAATGGATATTTCTGCATTTCTGGGCGAGCTGGTGCGGCCCCTGTCGTGAAGAGATGCCTGCAATACAACGTCTTTCCGATAAAACTCAGGACAATAAATTCAACATCGTCATGATTAACACGGCTGAAGATGAAGATACCATTTTTGAATTTTTAGCTACGATCGATGTTGATCTGAACAGCTTGATGGATACAGATGGACAGGTAACTGAGGTATGGAAACCACGCGGCTTACCGACGACCTTTCTAATCAATCCGAAAGGTGAAATTAAGTATCAAGCTATCGGTGGGCGTGAATGGGATAACCCAGTGTATATTCAATTTATCAGGACATTGATTGTTTCGGATGATTGATTTTTAAATTTACTTGGTGTTTTTTTGTTTAGCATTGCGGTCATCGCACCGCGGGCGAGTCACTCTTTTGCAACAGCCCAAAAGAGTGACCAGAAAAGGCCGCCACCACGGCTACGCCCCTGCATGAAGACGCAGGGGTTCCCATTTAGGTGTCTGTATTATCATACTGCGCCAGAACTCGCTAAGAACGCTCAGACAGCTGTCACAGAAAACCCATGATAATACAGACACCTAAATGGCTTGCCTAAAAGTGGATAAGGTCAATAACGAAAAAGAAACGAAGCAGAAATAGAAACGAGAATTAGAACTTGGTGCATGGTTGTTGTTTTATTTTCTATCTTTTACCTCACATCAGCCAAGCCATTAAGTCAGGTTAGGCGACATGAGCTTTCTGTGAAAACTGTCTGAGCGTTCTGTGCGAGTTGACGTGCATGAATGCACTAATATCGCGGGCGCAGGAAGCGCAAGAGCGATGCTTTTCACAGCATGTCGGCTGGCCTGACTTAATGGGAACCCCGTGCTTTTTACGGGGCGCCCGGCGTAGTGACGGCTTTTTTTGGTTACTTTTTTTAGCTGTAGAAAAAAAGTGACTCGCCGTAAAGGGCGAAACTCACGAGGCGACTTCAAAATAGCTAGTTATCTAAAGAACAGAGCTAAATAAGAGGAAAATAAAGGATGACTCGCCTGCGGTGCGATGACCGCAATGCTAAACAAAAAGAACAAAGCAACTACCAAACACCAACACCACAAGTCACCGACTCAAACACTCAATCATCGAAATCAAAACAACATATCAAAAAAACGTTCCCTTATATTTTCATCTACATCATTATTTATCTCATAAAAAACATGCGCATCTAAATCTCCATCATCGATCAAACTCTTATTAACTTCTATGCCCCACATATAGTTTATTTCATTTGGCAATAATGAATAACGAACATCGGTAATCAATTTTTCATCTTCAATACTTACTGCAAGAAAATCATCCGAGAACCAGCGAAAACGTTCGATATCTTTTGCAAGCTGGCTTTCTTCTGGCAACCACGAGAAGTCACGTTTAACATCCAGCTTTTCAATCGATGAACCCGTTATATATTCGACACCCCATAACAGCTTCACTGCATCAACATAGTAACGCCCATCATATTCATAAATCAATTTCCAGACATGCCGATTACCAAAGCTGGGTTTTGCATGCACCCTTTCAATTTGATGACCACGCTGCAGCGCTAGCTCAACCGCCGCTGTTTCTGCACGCTGATTTTGTACTACACCCAAGCTTAAAAAGATAATCGCATAAATAAATCCAGAGCGTGCATAGACAACATTCTTTTTAACAACTGCAAATAAGACAAAAATGATTAGCGGCACAGTAAACAAAGGATCAATAATTGATACCACACTCCATGCAATACGCACATTGGCAAATGGCCAGAATAGCTGGGTACCATAAGATGTACACGCATCTAACAAGCCATGTGTTGCGTAACCTAAAAAAGCAAAAAGATAAATTTGTGCAAATGACAATTTTTTCTTAGCGAAGGGATAAAAAATCAAGGTACACAATAAGGCACCAAAAGGAATAAAAATCAGCGAATGCGTGAACTGGCGATGAAATTCTAAAAACAGTAATGGGTCGTCGGTTGATTGAACAAGAATATCAAGATCAGGCGCCATTCCTGCAAGCGCACCGATAACCATAGCGCTGACTTGTTTTTTTCTGTCTACAGCAAATGACTGGGATAAACTCGCGCCGAACGCTGCTTGTGATAAAGGATCCATTCGTTAAAACAACTTGATAATTAAAAGTCTTACTATACCAAATTGATTATATAAAAAAGCATATAAGAAAACTATAATATTCATTGTTTTCCACACTGCCCATTAACAATCATCATTAGTAATCATGACTGAAAAAGAATTTACTGAAATCTCATTAACATTGGGTTTAACTTTCGGTATTAGCTATATGTTGTTCATCGTCTATAAACTGGCAGAAGAATCAAAAGCCGGTCGTTACGGCATGATGATTTTGTTTGTTGGGCTAGGCTTAGGTATCTTCGGGTTTGCAGCGAAATATGTTATTAAGATATATCTATCAGCTCAACTAGCCTGATTACGACGATACGACACACTCGCTAATTAATTCCTTAATTTCTGGTCGACAAGAACCGCAGTTTGTACCTGCCTGACAAAGTTCTCCTACAGCAGCCACATTGCTTGCACCTTGTTCAGTAATCGCTTTACAGATCGTTTTATCACCGACGTTAAAACAAGCACATATAATTTTACCCACATCTTCAACTTCCGCAGGCGGTAATCCCTGTAACAGACTTGCTCGCTCCGAAGCAGAGACACTGTCTTTTTGAAACAGGCTAATCAACCAATCTCTGGGTGGTAATAAGATAGATGAATCAATAAAGATAACACTATCCAGATGACCGTCGATAAAACGTGCTGCGCGATAGTGACCATCGGCTTTATCATAAAACTCTGCCCACTCTTCCCCTGCTTCAACATTAAGCAAGGTTCTTGCATGCACCGCCCAATCTTCCGGTGACTCCTTCCCTGCAATTTCGTAACGCCAGAAACCCTTACCGCGCGAACGTGCCCAGTAGCGTGAATATTTTAAAACTGGTTTTTTCCTTGATATAATAAAACCATACCAACGTGCGTCACACGACTTAATATTAGCGACAGCGTGTTTAAATTCCGGCTGACCAGAAATAGGATCTACTACCGTTTTAATCAAGCTACTGACTCTGGCTTGTCCGCTAAACTGTAAATTCCAGTGCATCGGTACAAACAACGAACCTCTTTGTTGTCGATCTGTGACACGCACACGGACAAAAATCTCAGCATCTGTTTCACTACTAATCTGCGCCAGTTTTCCATCAACGATATTTAAACGTTTCGCATCATCAGGATGGATTTCGACAAACGGTTCAATTCGATGGGTTGATAATCTCGGCGACATGCCGGTACGCGTCATGGTATGCCACTGATCACGAACTCGACCTGTATTTAAAATGAAAGGAAATTTTTCACTCACTGATGCTGCTGGAGGTTTGGGTGTGATTGCAATAAAGCGAGCTCGACGATCAGGCGTACTAAATAAACCATCACCGTACATAATAGAAGCATCTGCTTGATTATGCCTGTTAACGACTGGCCATTGTATCGGCTGCATTTCTTTATATTCATGCAACGTCATATCGGCAAGGCCCGATATATCAAACTGGCGTTGTTCATCTTTTTTATACCCCGAAAGCCTGGCAAATTCGTCAAAAATATCTGCAGTAGAACGGTAAGGAAACGCCTTTTTAAAACCCATTTTCTGAGCCAGCTCAGTAATGATTTGCCAATCGTGTTTTGCCAACCCAGGCGCCGTTAAAAATGGTCGCTGCCGAGAGATTCGTCGCTCTGAATTAGTCACCGTTCCGTCTCGCTCACCCCACGTCGTCGCTGGCAGACACACATCAGCCAACCTCGACGTATCGGTATTACGAACACAGTCGGATACCACCACAAACTCACAACCTTCAAGCGCCGCTTTTACCCTGTCAGCATCGGGCATACTCACGACGGGGTTGGTTGCCATAATCCAGATGGCTTTGATATTTTTTTTCTCGATTTCATCAAAGCAATCAATCGCTTTTAAACCTGCTTTTGTCGCCAGTGTTGATGTCTGCCAGAATTCAGCAACACAGTCTCGATGTGCTTCATTATCGAGTTCCATGTGGGCCGCAAGTTGATTGGCCAAACCACCGACTTCGCGACCACCCATGGCATTAGGCTGTCCAGTAAATGAAAAAGGCCCCATTCCCTTACGACCAATACGGCCAGTCAATAAATGACAATTAATAATACTGTTGATTTTATCAACGCCACTGCTTGATTGATTAACCCCTTGAGAAAAAACCGTCACCACGCGTTCTGTTCTAGCGAATAAACGATAAAACCGTTCTACATCTTCATCACTGAGACCACACGCCTGTGCAACACGATGAATATCTGGAGAGGACTGGCGAGCACTTTCCAATGCCTGCTCTACTCCTTCGGTCGATACATTAACAAACTGCTGATCAAGTTCACCTGCCGTTTCCAGCCACACCAACAAGCCATTAAACAAAATGGCATCCGTTCCTGGACGAACTGACAGATGCAGATCACTGATATCACTGGTTTGCGTACGTCGTGGATCGATGCAGACAATTTTCACATTGGGATTAGTTTCTTTACTCTGAGCGATGCGTTGATATAACACTGGATGGCACCAGGCAGTGTTAGTACCTGCCAACACGATAAGCTGCGCCCGTTCTAAATCATCATAATTACAAGGCACAACATCTTCGCCAAGGGCACGCTTATATGCGGCAACGACCGAGGACATACACAGACGAGAGTTCGTATCGATATTGGCAGAGCCAATAAAACCTTTCATCAGTTTATTGGCGACGTAATAATCTTCAGTGAGTAACTGACCGGAAACATAAAATGCGACCGCATCGGGGCCATGCTGTTTGATTACATCAGAAAATTTCGTTGCTACCGCTGAGTATGCCTGCTCCCAACTCACCTGCTCGCCATTAATCTCTGGGTACAACAAGCGCTCGCCTAGATGCACAGTCTCACCAAGGGCAGCACCTTTTGAACAGAGACGACCAAAATTGGCCGGATGATCAGGATCTCCCTGCACTTCCACACGACCGTTCTCGTGCATACTGGCAATGACACCACAACCCACACCACAATAAGGGCAAGTTGTTTTAGTGCTGATGACGCTCATCGGTTTTTCCTTATGACCACATAGTAATTAACGACAAGAGTAATTATATCGGGTTACCCACAAAGAATTACTTAGGCTATTCATGGGATTAACAAAAAATGAAATAAAAATAATAACGACGCCGATTGTT
>WTCC01000209.1 GCA_013138755.1 Gammaproteobacteria bacterium | reverse complement strand
GGAGGGTCTGAGAGTGTTCATTCCGCGTTCACCATTAATTTCCTACCAATTCATGCACTTATGGAAATTCTTATGGTTGGACCCATTGAGCAATAGTCGGTGGGTCTACCATTGATTACCCTTCTAGGCACCATGAGTTACCTGGTCCCAGCTTGTTGGCTTGGGCCATATTTCCTTTTGTCATTTACCAGTGGAATTTGAAAGCCACTGTTTATGGGGCACCACCCTCGTAACGAAAGTCGTGTAGGTTCAATAGTAGGCTTTTCATAAAAATCAATTGAGTCTGCCCACATGATTACCGCCCCCAATTACATCACCACCCTTTAAATGATATTTTTATGTTATTTCACACGATCAAATAATTGTTTTTTAACTTTCTTTTCTACAAGTGACATTTTTCATGGCTATGTCACCGTTAAGTGTTGAAAATCACCCATTGCTGAATTTAAAAGCATCTCAGGTGTGATATTTCGATCTTCATCCATGACTCGGCACCACCCTAAATAGTTTGGAAGATATTTGGTGGCAACGCCGTGGAAATGATCTAGCCATGATTTAAATCGACTGTGATAAGCGTTAACATTTTGAACATGGTAAGCACCCTTAACAACTCGCTGTCCTTGACTGAGATTGATCGCTTCGTGAGTGATGTTTTCAGCTTTACAAAAGGCTTCATAAGTCGGATTACTGTCACTGACTAATAACGCATCAGAATCTAATAAAGGTTTTAAATAGTCAGAAAGAATAGCTTTCGTTATTGGGCCGTTCCCTGCAACAAAGTCGATGGTTTGTTTTGAACGGTCACGTGCAATTAGGATACAGACTTGTTCATCAGAAATGCCTCGCTTACTTGCAGACCCGCCACGCTTGCGTGGCTGACGATCAAGCTTTCGACTGCCTTTATGTGACTCAAGTAAGTACGTTTCGTCAGCTTCTGTAATACCATGGAGTATCGTGGGGCGGTCTTGCTTAATCCAGGTTAAAAAGCGATGACGCCAACGGAAAGTTGTATTGCGATGGACATCAAGATCAATAGCTGCCTGACGGACAGTTAAAGAATGAGTAATGGCATCAAGGTAATCAAGCCATTTGGATTTATACCTAAGACGAGCAAGAGGTGTTCCCGTTAATGCGTTATATGTTTTCTTGCACGCTTTACACCGATAGCGTTGGAGTCCATGAGCTAAACCATGCCTATAGCTTTCTGTATGTGAGCAATGCGGACAGTAGTGACCTTTAGTATCAAAGGCTGTCTCAATTAATTCACTCACTTTGGGTTCATCAGATAATTGCGACAATGTCGTAGTCAATACTGTACGTTGATGATGGTTTAATTGATTTATTGCAGAAATTAATTCTAAAAACTCGGAGGCTTTCATGACTATCTCCCATACTAAAAGACCTATACTTTCATAGACATCGAGTTTAAATTAAAATTCAACACTTAACGGTGACATAGCCAAAAAGAATGATACATACTGCTTTCATTACCCTATTGAAGCATGAAACAAATATTAAGGCGATCTAAAAAACTAACGATGTTATTAATTTCTGTCGTCCTGAGCGCAGCCGAAGGACCTTGCCAGAGCGTGTGTGTCCACCAGGCGTAAGATCCTTCGGCTGCGCTCAGGATGACAGCAATATTTTGACACTAAAGTCTTGCACTAAAATACATAGTTTTTACTAGCGTCCTGGGACAATAAAATCAACAATTATAATGTTTCACGGCCTGGACCAAGCAACGGGCATAAAAAGAATTTATCGCCATCGTTCATGATATCGTCACCCGTTAAATCAATCCACCAGCGACCACCAAGATGGCCCACTTCACCCGGACCGTACTGCGTCATCAATCCATTTTCTCCAGGAATTAACTGCTGGAACCTACCTTTCGCTGGTAATGGGTCCACCACAACAATTGAGTCATAATACAGACCTTGTGAAGTAACAAACACAACCGGACCCGTACCACGCCCTGTCTCACGTTCTTTTGCAAATGCCGTGTTATTTACCACCAGTGCTGAACCAAGTAACACTACTGCACTTAATATTTTTAATGTTTTCATTTCACTGCTCTCCTTTGTTTATCATTTTTGGGAGTTTAGTATTACAGGAAAGATTCACGCCAATCTCCCGAAAACATCACAAGTTTGTAACATCCTGCATTATCGATCAATGAGAGGGCTTTGTTGCCAGATTAAAAGAGAAGGTAGTGCCACTATTGATTTCGCTGCGGACTTTAATGACACTGCCGTGCAACTCAAGAATCCGTTTTACGATGGCGAGCCCCAGACCAGCGCTACCACTGCCGATACGGTTAATATCCTGCTGATAAAAACGCTCAAATATTCGCGGTACATCTTCTGCCGGGATACCGCATCCGGTGTCCGCTACCCGCACAATAACACTGCCGGAATCGATATCCACACTAATACTGATTCGTCCGCCATCAGGTGTATGACGAAGACCGTTCTCAAGCAAGTTTTCCAGTACCCGCTGCATCATTGCGATATCACCATAAATCAATGGTGCATCCGGGTTCAGGGCAACGTCCAGCTGGATCGATTTCTGCTGTGCACGCAACATATACGACTGGGTCACATCCTGAACTAATTCACCCATCGAGAATGGCTCAGAGTAAACCACTGACTCACAGGAATCTAATCTGGCTAATTCAAACAGCTGCTCGACTAATTTGCCTAAATGCTGGCTGTGACTCAGCGCCGTTTCAATATATTGTTTCTGCTCCTGCGGGGAGAGCGCTTCATTCTTTAATAGCAGCGTTTCCAGATAACCGCGCATGGTGGTCAACGGCGTGCGCAGATCATGTGAGATATTTGCAACCATTTCACGACGCATACCATCGGTACGCTTCAGCTCATGGATTTGTTCACTAATTTTTTCCGCCATGACATTAAACTGCACACCCAGGACATCAACCTCGTCATTGCTTTTTCCCCTGACCGGGAAACGTATCAACATGCTGCCTTCCCTGCTTTTGCTGGCATAATTGCGCATGACATTAGCCAGTAAACGCAGGCGACGTGTCTGCAAACCAAATA
>WTCC01000263.1 GCA_013138755.1 Gammaproteobacteria bacterium | reverse complement strand
GCGGGCCTGTCCATATAATCATTTTGGCGTTGGCAAGTAAGCGTCGCTCAGAGGGGCGCATATTGTAATGATGCGGAGATTGCATCTGTTTCATCAATAAAACGGGTTTGCTTATGCCTTCTGTTAGATGTGCCACCAGTGAGTACAGTGGTTTTATGCTGACCACGATAGTGCCGGGCATGTCGGCATCCGAATCCGCATAAGCACTAGTCAGCAGTATGAATAAAATAAAAACGCCGGCAAGTCGCCTGAATGTACAAAAAAAAGATTTTAATGTTTGCTGCATTATTGTGTACAACTATCTTTGTGGTTTGTAAAGGGCGATCCATAGTGCAGGTAATACGTCTACTGGCCGTTTACTGGTGGTTTATAATAGCTGTTTATACTCTCCATATTACCATGTAATATCTATCCAAATCGCCATCGAAGCCACTATGACAACTCCTTACCAACAAACTGTTAATAATGCCAATGCTGAAAACATGCCATTATTAAGCGCGGAAAACATCAGCTATGTTATACGGGATAAAACCATACTAAAAGATGTCAGTCTTCAGTTGCATAGCAAGGAAATTATTACGCTGATTGGGCCTAATGGTGCGGGTAAAACCAGTCTGATACGTATTTTATTAGGACTGAGTGATGCCAGTAGCGGGAAAGTGGAGCGCCAGCAAAGTCTTCGCCTGGGTTACGTGCCGCAACGTATTGATGTGCCGGAAGTTATGCCGATACGAGTAGTTGATTTTCTTAATGTTACCGGTCTGTATGATGTTAAGCAGTGCCAGCATATGCTTGATGAGGTCGATTGTGTCTATTTGTTATATTCACCCATGCAAAACATTTCTGGTGGTGAAATGCAGCGCGTATTACTTGCCCGTGCCCTGTTAAAAAAACCGCAACTCCTGGTATTGGATGAGCCTGCTTCGGGTATGGATATTATTGGCCAGCAGGCCCTTTATGAAACCATCAGGTTTATCCGTGATAAACATGACTGTGGCATATTAATGGTGTCACATGACCTGCATTTGGTCATGGCGGCGACAGATCGAGTAATCTGTTTGAATTCACATATCTGCTGTACCGGTCATCCTGATGATGTCAGCGAGCATCCGGAATATCTAAAACTGTTTGGTGATGCGATAGATGGCCTGGCATTGTATTCACATCACCATGATCATGAGCATGATCTGCGCGGCAATATTGTTGATTCTGAACACTGTCACAGTTGTGAGCCCAGTGCGGCTGAAGAGAAATGGCAGGGCAATAAGTAATGGCAGCCTTGTGGAATGATAGTTTCATTTTATATGCGCTTGCTGCGGGCATTGCGCTGGCTTTAGTCGTCGGCCCGCTGGGCAGCGTTGTGGTGTGGCGTCGCATGGCGTATTTTGGCGATACCCTGGCACATGCTGCTTTGTTGGGTGTAGCACTGGCGATTGCCGCTGAACAATTACCGATGGCCGGAGTGGGTTTGACCGGCGTAGTGATTGCTGTTTTATTGTTCTGGCTGGAAAAGCAGGGTGATTTATCCACTGATACTTTATTAGGTATTCTATCGCATAGCGCCCTGGCATTAGGTTTGATTGTGCTGTCGGTGATTCAAGCGCAGGGATTTAATATTAATTTGATGTCTTATCTGTTTGGTGACCTGCTTGCGGTAGGACAGTCTGATCTTGTGCTTATGTATGGCAGTGTGGTGATTATATTGCTGGTGTTCAGCCAGATATTATCACCCCTGATTTCGATATCGGTTAATGAAGAACTGGCACGTATTGATGGTGTTGCTGTTGAGAAAATAAGGTTTATTTTTATGATTTTACTGGCACTGGTCATTGCTGTGGCATTAAAAGTTGTGGGCATACTTTTAATTACGGCCTTGTTGATCATTCCGGCAGCGACGGCACGATTGTATTCTAAATCACCAAAACAAATGGTGCTGGTCTCAGTCCTTATGGCGATTGCCGCTGTAATTTTAGGGCTTCTTGTTTCGCTTGGCTGGGACTTTCCAACGGGGCCGGCGATTGTGGTGTCGGCATCTTTTCTGTTTTTTGTATCGCGTATTTTTGTCCGTTAAATCTATTTTAAAAGCTCTCACCACAGAGGACACAGAGGAAAACATATCTGTTTTATTAGGCCGCAGGCGTATAAAAATTATTAAAGTTTTTCCTCTGTGACCTCCGTGTCCTCTGTGGTGAAATATCTTTATATCCGTGTTTTTATCGATTTTATCGCCGCAACCACTTCTTCAAAAGCATGTTGTGCTATCTCATCACGTGTTTTACCTTTACTGTGTATGGGGTCGAGAAAATGCACTTCGACATCGATGCTGGGCGCGCGCGTAATTAAATTAAAAGATTCGCCTATAGACATGCCACCAAGAAACAGTGTTACCGGGTTTATTTCTATTTTATTGCTTTCTGAATTTCTAATCGGATAAAAAATTGCCACTGGCTGCACCATGGCATGTGCGTCGATGGCGCCTTGCATCATGCGGCTATGGAATTTTTTTATGTGACCGTCGGTGGTCGTGCCTTCCCCAAAAATTATACTGTTGTGTTGCTGGTTTAATGCAGCAGTGATTTCACTGCTGGCGTCTGAGGCGGAGTCTTTGCAGCCTCGTTTTATATATAAGGTGCCGGC
>WTCC01000341.1 GCA_013138755.1 Gammaproteobacteria bacterium | reverse complement strand
GGATGGAGGTTAAAACCAATGAAGAATGAAAAGTGAAGAATGAAAAATGGTAGGTCAAAGGCCTTGGGCTTAAAACCAGTGAGAAATGAAAAGTGAAGTATAAAGGGGACGGAGGGATTAAAATATGATCAATATATGCTTAAAGAATAATCCCTCCGTCACCTTTAACTGATAATTAATTAAACAGGTTCGCCTAATGATCACGCCTCACTGGGAGCATTTTGAACATCAAGCCGACGTGGGTGTTCGCGGTTTTGGCAATATGCCTGCTGAAGCATTTGAACAGGCAGCCCTTGCCATGAGCGCTATCATCACAGATTTATCGCTTATCGAACCCAGAGAAGAAGTCAATATTATCTGCGAGGAACTGGATCAGGAATTATTACTTGCCGACTGGTTAAATGCCTTGATCTTCGAAATGTCTACGCGCAGGATGTTATTTAGCCAGTTTGAAGTTTTTATTGATAACGGACGACTCAAAGCCAGGGCATGGGGTGAGCCGACAAATGTAAAACGTCATCAGCCGGCAGTGGAAATAAAAGGCGCTACTTATACCGAATTGTCAGTACACAAGTCACAAGATCAATGGGTAGCACAATGTGTTGTTGATGTTTAAACCTGGATTAAAACAGGCAAATTCATGGACATAAACAAATTACATCGTATATCAGATTACCAATGGCGCATTGAACCAGCTAATGGAATGCATGTGCCGGGAATCATCTTTGCCAGTGAAGATCTGATTCTGGACATGGATGAAAAAGTTTATGAACAGGTCTGCAATGTGGCCAAATTACCTGGCATAGTAAATGCCTCCTATGCCATGCCCGATGCACACTGGGGTTACGGTTTTCCAATCGGTGGCGTTGCTGCCTTTGATCCACAACAAGGCGGTATCATTTCAGCAGGGGGTGTTGGCTTTGATATTTCCTGCGGCGTGCGCACATTACACACTGACTTAACTTTGCAGCAAGTCATTTCAAAACAAAAACAACTTGCAGACGTTCTATATAAAAATATACCTGCAGGTCTTGGCAGCACCGGCCTTATTCATCTTAATAAAAAAGAAATGAATGCCATGCTTAATGGAGGCGCGCGCTGGGCTGTGGAAAGAGGCCTGGGCGATCATGCAGATTTAGAACGCATAGAAGAACACGGCTGCATGCAAGGCGCAGATCCAGAGCAAATATCTGATCATGCCAAGGAACGACAAAAAGATGAAATGGGCACTTTAGGCTCGGGTAACCACTATCTTGAAGTGCAAAAAGTTGTCGAGATATTTGATGAAAATATTGCTAAAAATTTCGGCATTGAACTGAATGACATAAAAATCAGCATTCACTGTGGATCACGCGGCCTTGGCCACCAGATAGGTACAGAATTTCTTAAAAGCATGGCAGTCAGTGCAAAAGGTCATGGCATTACCCTGCCTGATCGTGAACTGGCTTGCGCACCTATAGATTCCAAAATTGGTCAACGTTATTTAGGTGCCATGCGTGGGGCTATTAACTGCGCACTGGCTAACCGGGAAATTATCACTCATTTAACACGTCAGGCAGTAAAAGAAATTTTTCCGGATGTTCATCTTGAACTGCTTTACGATGTTTCTCACAACACCTGCAAACTTGAGCAACATGAAGTTAATGGCGAAACAAAAAATCTTTTCGTGCATCGCAAAGGCGCAACTCGCGCTTTTGGTCCAGGACACTCCAGCCTGCCATCGGGTCTGCGTGAAGCAGGACAACCGGTACTGATCGGTGGCACCATGGGCACATCTTCTTATATTCTTGCGGGCACAGAAAAAAGCATGCAAATAGCATATGGTTCTTCCTGTCATGGTGCAGGTCGTAGCATGAGTCGACGCAAGGCAAATAAACTGTGGCGAGGTGCCAGCATTATTCATGAACTTGCTGATCGAGGTATTTTGATTCGCAGCCCATCGATGCGTGGCATTGCCGAAGAAGCACCCGATGCCTATAAAGATGTTAGCACTGTAGTTAAAGCCGCTGATCAAGCCGGTCTTTCACGACTGGTGGCAAAACTCGAACCTTTAGTCTGTATAAAAGGTTAATGATTCTGAATGAATACATTGATCGGACACAAACAAGACGTCCACACACAAAAATATCTAAGTTATTGTTTAATTCATATTTTTGTTAAATTCCTGGGATGGGTGTTTTGATAAGGTTACTTGATAAGGTTTTTGGGCCTAAATTTTTTGCATCATTCCACATGCCGCTCCCAAACCCGCTCGCCATTACGAGAGACTTCTCGAATTCGATGCAATGGAATAGTGTGAGCCTCTCCTTCCTCATCCACCAATGAGAAATCAAAATGATCTTCAGGGTCGAAATAAAGCTCCTTAAACGAAACACGAATAATCTTATCCGTAACACGATCATAATAACCGATAACAAAGTTCGCCTTACTGTATTCCTCATCCCAACGAATACGATTGAGAAGCTCGTGTATGGGAATCATCAATCCGTCCAATGCACATTCATTGTTCTATCATCATTTAATTTTACTTGTGTATTGAGCTCCTGCCCTTCCCTGTTCAGCATGTCTGCCAGCCATTTTGCATCTGTTTGAGTTGCGTGATTAACACGAAACTGTTTGATCTGTGTAGGTACCAGTTGGAAACGCACCAGCTCACCCGTTAATGCATTCAGGGTGACAAAATACATCAGGCTCAGGTCATCTCTGTATTCTTCATGACCGCTTATGCCTTCGTAGTCGTTGAGAAAATCACCACAACCGTAAATGATGGGTTTGTTCCTGTACACTTCGATGCCTTTTGGATGATGAGATGAATGACCATGGACAACATCCACATTGGCTTCATCAATCAGGCCATGTGCAAAATGGCTATGCTCACTGGGTATGTGATAACCCCAATTGCCACCCCAATGGATGGAGGCAACAACAATATCGTTTTTGACTTTAACGGCATTGACCTGGTTTGCGATTTGACGAATTGTTTTTTTCGACAAATCTT
>WTCC01000122.1 GCA_013138755.1 Gammaproteobacteria bacterium | reverse complement strand
ACCTCATCAAAGATCAATGAAGGAATCTTGCTGCTATCGGCGATTATCATCTGTATAGCTAGACTGATGCGTGCAAGCTCACCGCCAGACGCGACACGAGCAATCGGTTTACACTTTTGTCCTGAATTGGCAGTCACAGTAAATTCGATATCATCATGACCGTAAGCTGAGCGTTTATTTTTATCTGGCTCTAGTGCGATTTCAAATTTTCCACCAGACATGCCAAGTGTTTGCATGGATTTGGTGATGAGTTTGTTGAGTTTGTTGGCTGCCTTATTCCTGCTGGTAGAAAGTTTGCCGCAGGCTGAGTGATACTCTTTTTCGATAGTGCTTTGTTGATTGCTTAATTGTTCCAGTCGTTCGTCCACATGGTCGATGTCATCTAATTCTTTTTGCAGCTTTTCATGTAATGCATGTAACGATTCAGCATCGACGCGATGTTTACGGGCAAGGTCTAATATATCTTGAATGCGCTGTTCTGTTGTCGCTAGTTGCGACGTGTCCAGCTCCACGTTGTCATTATAATTTTGTAATAGAGAAACACTCTCGTCTATCTGCACGAGTGCTTCTGTCAGCATCTCTGAAACAGGCTCTAAGCTTGCATCGAGTTGATTGATGTCAGTGAGAGAGTTGATGATAAAAGAAACAGCTGACTGTATGTTGGTATTATCATCTTCGCTCAATCGATGAATGGCTTGTTGTACGGTCGTACTTATTTTTTCGGCATTCGCCAGACGACTATGTTGTTTGTTAAGTGTTTCGTATTCGTTATCTTCGAGCGCGAGTGTATCCAACTCCTGTGTCTGAAAGCGTAGTAGGTCGAGTCGATCGTTTTGTTCATTGCTCGTCTGTTGCAGATGCTGTAGCTGATCCTCAACTAACTTTAATTCAACATAGAGATTACTTACTTTTTCCAGTAATGGTGAATGTTTGGCAAAGTCATCTAATAATTGTCTCTGCACACTGCTCTTCATCATTGATTGATGTTCATGTTGCCCGTGGATATCGATCAACATCTCAGCTAATTCACGTATGACTTGCAGGTTGACCGGTGTGCTATTTACATAGGCACGTGAACGCCCGTCTCTGGTGATGCGTCGACGTAAGATGCATTCTTCGTCAGTGTTTAATTCCTGTGTTACAAGCCATGAAGTGACGTCTTTTAATTGACTGCTATCAAATTCAGCAACTATCTCTGCGTATTCGCAGCCTTGTTTGATGCTGTCATTGTCAGCACGGTCACCTAACACTAGATTTAGAGCGCCGAGCAAGATCGATTTTCCGGCACCCGTTTCACCGGTGAGTGCAGTCATGCCAGATTTGAAATCTAGTTCTAACTCATCGATGATGGCGAAATTTCTGATGTATAGATGTTTAAGCATGGTTTTAAAGAAGTTAGTAGTAGTCAGTTGTCAGCTGGCAGTTAAAAGATAGAAGTATTAAATTAATCTAAAGTCCTTTGGTTTTTAGTTTTTAACTAGTAACTGATAACTGCAACTTTTTTTAACTATGTTCGCTCCAATGTAATTTGGCTCGCAATATTTCAAAATAATTATGATTTGCAGGGTGCAGTAAAGTAATCTTTTTCGCCTTACGCTTCACTCTGATGTGATCGCCGACATGAACATCAGTCGATAGATGCCCGTCACAGGTCGCTTGAGCTATACCTTCTTTTGTATCGCAGATCAGTATGTCTATCTGAGCGTTGTCGTTAACTACTAGAGGGCGACTGCTCAAGGTGTGTGGCGAGATCGGCACCAGTGTAATCGCATCAAGTGTTGCATGCAGTATGGGCCCGCCAGATGAGAGTGCGTAAGCGGTAGAGCCGGTAGGTGTTGATATTACGATGCCGTCAGCGCGCTGATGATTGACGAACTCGTTATTGATGCGAGTTTCGAATTCGATCATGCGGGCGACATCTCGGATATGAACGACTACATCATTAAAGGCATCGCCTTCGAAGATGAGTTTGTTGTCTCTGTATACCTGCATCTCTAACAGAAAGCGTTGCTCTTCATGGTAAGAGCCGTCGAGGATTTCGTTAAGTGATGTCTCGAGATCTGCCGGTGAAATGTCGGCGAGGAAACCCAGGCGACCGACATTGATGCCGAGTAGCGGAACGTCTGCATGGGCTAATGAGCGAACTGCATTTAATATAGTGCCGTCACCACCAACAACGATTGCGATATCACATTCGCTGCCTATCTGTTCTCTGCTGGCTTTTTTAAAATGGTGAATGTTGATGGAGTCGGGTATCTGTTCGTCAAGAATAACCGTGCAATCTCTCTCCTTAAGCAGGTCAAATAGTGCCTGCAATGTTTCTATCGCAGATTCTGCCTGTGGCTTTGTGATGACTCCGATGGTATTGAATTTTATATCGCTCATGTCATAACACTAACATTGAAATTTGCCGTTGGAAAGATAGCTGTATCTCCGTAGGAGCGGAATTTATTCCGCGAATGATGTCTATGATAAAAATATCGCGGAATAAATTCCGCTCCTACAATAAAGTGCGCAAAGGCTCTCAGCTCTTGGCGTCATTTTGCAAGCTGTACAGTAAATCCAGTGCTTCTTTTGGACTTAGTTCATTAAGGTCGACTTCCTGTAGTTTCTCGATGACTGGATGGGGTCTATCACTAAACATCTCGAATTGACCTGACTCTGCATGGTTGGCAACACTCTGATTTTCCAGCTCGACCAGTTTGATCTTTGCCAGTTTGATAACGCTGGCAGGAACACCGGCTAATTGTGCGACCTGTAAACCATAACTCTGACTTGCCGGACCTGGTTTTACACTGTGTAAGAAGACGATCTTTTCACCATGTTCGACGGCATCGATATGGATGTTGTTTATACCGCGTAGTTCGTCAGGTAGTGCAGTGATCTCAAAATAATGAGTGGCAAATAACGTGTAAGATTTATTGGTGTTACTGAGATGGTAGGCACAAGCCCATGCCAGTGATAGTCCATCAAATGTGCTAGTGCCACGACCGATCTCATCCATTAATACTAATGAATTCTCAGTTGCGTTATTGAGGATGTTAGCCGCTTCTGTCATCTCCACCATAAAGGTTGAGCGACCACTGGCTAGATCGTCTGATGCGCCGATACGCGTATAGATACGATCGATAGGGCCAATAACAGCACTTTCAGCTGGAACATAGCTGCCTATATGAGCAAGCAGAACGATAAGTGCGGTCTGTCTCATATAAGTTGATTTACCACCCATGTTGGGTCCGGTAATGATGCTCATCCGTTTGCTGTCACTGAGCAGGGTATCATTGGGTACAAAATGCGAATCACATACCCGTTCGACGACAGCATGCCGGCCTTGTTTTATTTTGATGCCAGCCTTGTCAGTTAACTCCGGACAGCGATAATCTAATGAAAACGCACGTTCAGTTAAGCAGCAGATACTGTCTAGTTCGGCGATGGCTGTTGCGCAGATTTTAAGTGCTTGTAAGAACGTCTGAAGTTGTTGTAGCAGGTCGTCGTATATGGATTTTTCCAATGCCAGTGACCGCTCTTTTGCACTGAGCACTTTATCTTCATACTGTTTTAATTCATCCGTTATAAATCTTTCAGTCCCTTTTAGTGTTTGCTTACGCGTGTAATGGGCGGGAACATTGTCTGATTGCAGTCGGCTGATTTCTATGTAGAAACCGTGTACACGGTTGTAATTAACCTTGAGAGTCTTGATGCCGGTCTCTTCACGTTCGCGTACTTCGAGGTCTTCAAGAAAGGCGTTGGCGTTTTTGCTCAAAGCGCGTAATTCATCTAGTTCCTTATTAAAACCTGCTGCTATAAAGCCGCCATCACGTGTTAATACAGGAGGGTTTTCACAGATGGCGGCACTAAGCAGTTCGACTATCTCTGGATGTGTTGAAATATTTGTTGAGAGTTGTTTTATCAGCGGTGCGTGGCATTGCTGTAAAACATTTTTTAACTCAGGTAAAACTGTCAGTGAGTTTTTCAATGTTTCCAGATCGCGAGGCCTTGCAGAGAGTAAAGCCAGGCGGCTCATGATGCGTTCGATGTCGCCGATCGAATTCAGACAGAACTGTATGTCGGTAGTCAGCTGATTGTTTAATAATTCCCCGATGGCCTGATGGCGCTGTGTGAGTAGATCACGATTGC
>WTCC01000077.1 GCA_013138755.1 Gammaproteobacteria bacterium | reverse complement strand
ATCGTGATCGAACGAGCTGACGGTAGCGTACAGGTTATCGAAACATCTACCAATACCAGTCTTGGCAGGATTGAAGGTTTAGGTGATCTATCTCACGCATCCGCTGTATATTCACGCGACGAACAATTTGCCTACATCTTCGGCCGTGATGGTGGACTGACCAAGATCGACATCATCAATAAAAAAATTGTTAAACGTATCATGCAGTCTGGCAACAGCATCGGCGGTGCCATTTCACAAGATGGACGACTGGTTGCAGTATCCAATTATAAACCCGGTGGTGTAAAAATCTTTGATGCCGAAACCCTGGAGCTCGTTGCTGATATTCCGGGAAGTTACGGTAACGACGGTCTGCTTTCAAAAGTGATCGGACTGGTTGATGCACCCGGACAAAAATTTGTCTTCAGTTTATGGGATGCAGGCGAGATCTGGGTCGCTGATATGTCAGATCCAGCAAAACCAGAAATAACCAAATTCAAAGACATCGGCTTAAATCCATATGATGCTCTGATCACACCCGATGGCCGTTATTACATCGCTGGTCTGTTTGGTGAAGACGGAATGGCAATGCTTGATCTATGGAACCTCGACAAAGGTGTCAAACGTATCCTTGATGGCTACGGCAAAGGTGAACAGAAACTTCCAGTTTATAAGATGCCGCATCTTGAAGGCTGGGCCATCGCAGGCAACTTTGCTTTTGTACCCGCGGTCGGTCGTCACGAAGTGCTAGTCATCGATACCCTGACCTGGACTGAAGCTGGTCGTATCAAAGTACATGGTCAACCAGTCTTCGTCATGGCACGTCCTGATGGTCGTAACATCTGGGTGAACTTCGCCGTACCCAACAATGACACACTGCAAATTATCGATACCCAGACACTGGACATCATCAGAACACTAACGCCAGGTAAAGGTGTATTGCACATGGAGTTCGAACCGCGTGGCGGCCAGGTATGGGCCTCCATACGTGATGAAGATCGTCTTGCAATATTTGATACAGATACCTTTGAACAACTAATCACTTTTGAAGCTAAAAAACCCAGTGGCATATTCTTTACGTCACGCGCACACCGCATAGGTTTATAACATTAGGTTTTAACAATGTCAGATTCTATAAATAACTTTTCAACACTTGAACAGCACCTGCTCAATGACTACCAGCGCGACATGTCATTATCAGCAACACCCTATGCAGATATGGCAAAACAGCTGGGGGTCAGCGAAGAAAAAATATTAGAGAGTATAAATTCTTTGCAGGATCGTGGTGTGATCAGTCGTGTCGGCCCGGTCTTTCGACCGAACAGGATCGGTGTTAGCACGCTAGCGGCGATGGCGATACCGGAACAGGATGTCGAATGTGTCGCGCGTATCATCAGTGCATTCCCGGAAGTAAATCATAATTATCAACGCGAACATGAATATAACCTCTGGTTTGTCGTTACGGCTTCGAGTGCAGAACACCTGGACATCGTATTGTATGAGATCGAGCAGCACACCGAATACCCATTAATGTCACTGCCTATGTTGGATGATTATTTTATTGACCTGGGCTTTAACTTAAAAATGAGCGCAACGAAGTGAGACTGCGATTATGAGTACAACTGAATTAAACGAACAAGTGATACATGTAAGCGCTGAAGACAGAGCACTGATCAAAGCCGTCGGACATGGCCTACCCGTCGTCAGCCATCCTTATGCGGAAATTGCAAAACAGCTGGATACCACAGAGCAGGATGTCATCTCAAGACTTCAGCATTTGATCGATAACGGTGCCATCAAACGTTATGGTGTTGTAGTGCGCCACAAAGAACTGGGTTATACCGCTAACGGTATGGTCGTGTGGGACGTTCCTGATGACAGAGTAGAAGAATTAGGCATGTGTATCGGCAAATATTCCTGTGTAACTCTCAGCTACCGTCGCCCTCGCCGCTTGCCCGACTGGTCATACAATCTGTTCACTATGGTACATGGCAGCAGCCGTGAAGAAGTAACTAAAAAAGTTGCCGAGATTGTTGAGAACTGCAACTTACAGAATATCGAACATACTATTTTATTCAGTACGCGACGTTTCAAGCAACGTGGCGCCAGCTATACAGAAAAAAAATACACTCCCAGGGAAGAAACACCTGTTCAAACCACAGCTAAGGACAAGTCTAGAAGACTTCACCTGGTCAAATAATTTTTATCATGCAAGCAACTGACTTACAACTATCAGACCTGGATCTTGCTTTTATCAATAACTTTCAGGGCAACTTCCCTCTGCAAGAACGCCCTTTTCTATCTATTGCAGCACGACTAAACTGCTCTGAAAACGAACTGCTAAGAACCGTTGAGAAATTAAAGTCTGAGAAAATACTGACACGCTTCGGCCCCCTGTATGATGCTGCCAGACTCGGTGGCGGGCTGACACTAGCCGCTATTTCAGTACCACAGAAAAATTACGACATCGTAGCCGAGCAGGTTAACTCCTTCCCTGAGGTTGCACACAATTACAAGCGTGAGCACGAACTCAATATGTGGTTTGTACTGGCAACAGAAACACCGGATGAAATTGCTCAGGTTATTTCTTCTATCGAAAAAACGACTGGACTAACCGTCTATAATTTTCCAAAACAGCAGGAGTTTTATATCGGGCTATGGCTTCATCTGTCTGCTGATGGTAAACACACTACGATCCCAGTCCCGCATCCAGAAGAACATCCATTCGATAACGAGCTTAGCAACGAGAACTATCGTCTCGACAGCATAGACAGAAAGTTGATCAGTGTTACGCAGTCGGGCTTTCCTATCGAACACAGCCCCTATCAGAGCATTGCAGAAAATGTCGGCATTACTCAGGGTGAAGTTTTACAGCGACTAAAGAGATTGTTATCAATCGGTATTATTCGTCGCATTGGCGCTGTACCCAATCATTACAAACTTGGACTAACAGCTAACGGTATGACAGTATGGGACGTGGACGCCAGTAAAGTTAGCGAGCTGGGAAACCTTATCGGCCAGCTGGATTTCGTCAGCCACTGTTACCAACGTCCCCAGCGCCTTCCCATGTGGCGCTACAATCTTTTTGCAATGGTACATGGCACTGACAAGAACGAAGTTTACGAAAAAGTAAAACAGATTGAACACTTACTAGGCGAAAACTGCAAGGCACATGAAACCCTGTTCAGTTCAGCCATCCTGAAAAAAACCGGTCTGAGACTAGTTGCATAAAATAGCGACCGCATAACCATAGCAAGATAACAGTAATATTATGTTTCGATTAAGCCAATACATGAATGCTCTAAGAGCAGATCCAGATAGTAAACCGACTAGACCGGTAGGCTCTGCTGTACGCAAGACGACAGGTCCCGTGGTTATCTGGAATCTGATACGACGCTGCAACCTGACTTGTAAACATTGTTATGCAACATCGGCAGATAAAGATTTTCCCGGTGAATTAAATACTGAGAAAGTTTTTGATGTGATGGATGATCTGAAAGACTTCGGCGTGCCTGTGCTTATCTTATCCGGCGGTGAGCCACTGATGCGACCTGATATTTTTGAGATATCACATCACGCTAAAGATATGGGGTTTTATGTGGGTCTGTCTTCCAACGGCACACTTATTACCGAAGACAATATTCAAGACATCGTCGACGTGGGATACAACTATGTCGGCATCAGCATCGACGGTATGCGTGAAACACACGATAAATTCCGTCGTAAAGAAGGTTCATATGATGAAGCCCTACGCGGCATACGCCTGTGTCGTGAAGCAGGTATCAAAGTTGGTCTACGGTTTACGCTAACGCAGGACAACAAACAGGATCTACCCGCCTTGCTGCAATTGATGAAAGATGAAGACATCGATAAATTCTACCTGTCGCATCTTAACTACGCCGGACGCGGTAACAAAAATCGCGGTGATGACCTGCATCATCAGATGACACGCGCAGCGATGGACCTGTTATTTGAAACATGCTGGAATGATGTTTTAAGCGGTAAAAAACGCGAGTTTGTTACCGGCAATAATGATGCTGATGGCGTTTACCTCCTATTATGGGCACGAGAAAATCTGCCGCAATATGCTGACCAGATCGAAACCATGTTAAACAGATGGGGCGGTAATTCATCAGGGGTAAATATTTCTAATATCGATAATATCGGTAACGTACACCCTGATACCATGTGGTGGGATTACACGATTGGCAATATCAAAGAACGCTCTTTTTCAGATATCTGGATGGATACAACCGATCCTCTAATGGCAGGGCTCAAACAAAAATTACGTCCGGTAGAAGGTCGTTGTGCAAGTTGTCAGTACATCAATATCTGCGGTGGCAACTCACGCACACGAGCCTGGTCATTAAGCGGCAACTTCTGGGCAGAAGATCCGGGCTGTTACCTGTCCAATAGCGAGATCGGTGTCGACAAAGATCAGGATAGATTAGAAGTAACCCCATGGTCACGTAAAAAATCACAAACAGTTGCCACCCCTGAAACTAAAATATCGGTTTGATTTATTTGGTTATTTTTTCATTTTTCATTTTTCATTTGAGTCAGTATACTCCCACACCATCCACAAACCGTAACAAGCAAAAATACTGACGAACATGACCATCGAAGAAATCATCCCCTACCTGCCGCACCTTCAAGCGGTGCTGAATACTCTAGCCGCAGTGTTACTAGCCAGAGGTTATTACTTCATCAGGAACAAAGACAGAAATGCACATCAAAGATGCATGGTAGCGGCACTGCTGGTTTCTACGGTATTTATGATCTCGTATCTGACCTACCATGCAGAAGTTGGTTACACACCGTTTACCGGCCAGGGTATCATCCGACCGTTTTATTTCACCTTACTCGCATCACATGTGATTCTTGCTGCTATCATCGTTCCGCTGGTGCTGACAACAGCCTATTTTGCGATCAGAGGAAACTTTAACAAACACCCTCGCATCGCGCGCTGGACATTGCCGCTTTGGTTTTATGTATCAGTGTCCGGTGTAATAATCTACATTCTCGGTTTTCACGTTTACACACCTGAAGTAGCTCTATAAACAAACAAGTAAAAATTCAAGGTAAAATCTTATGGCATATCTTTATTTCACCGTTGTAGCAATAGTACTCTATTTTCTTTCAGACTGGATTCTCAACAAGATCGAAGAATATATGGGCAAGCGACTGAAATATCGCTCGGTAGTATTTTTTGTGATTATTACGGTACTGGCAATGGGATCATTTAACTACATCGATACCTTGATGACACCGCCACCCGAATCAACACAGAATGAAATATCAACACCAGATCAAGTTATGCCTGCACCGATACAGCAATAACATCAAATAATCTGACTATATTTTATTTAATAAAAAAACCCTTTAACGGCTCAAACTCAACCAGCAGGATCTGCTGGGGAACAATCGTTATCTCCTGTTCCAGCGTGTGGCTGAAGCCTTCTTTACGCACGCTGTCATCCATTTTTATTTCAAACTTATGGGTTCCGGCAGGCACTTTGCTGTTGTAATAAAGGTTTACACTGCCGTCGTTAAATATACCCGGCGGTAAATAAGTTTTACTGTAGATTATTTTCCCGTCCAGTGTCGCTTCGATGATGATCGGTGATCTTTCACGCGGGCAATCATCGAGTTTTCGCATATTTGGCGGCAACTTCATCAGCTCTTCCTGGCTGAGCGTACGACAGGCTTCGCGGGTTTCACCGGCATGTGCAAAGGCGACAGTTATCATCGCCTCATCATCTTCGATAACCCTGACTGATGGTGACGTGGCAAAATACCAGACTATTGTCATAAAAATGGTGTAATTGAACGCCTGCAACAGGTAACGCAGGGGTTTATTATCTACACCTTCGCTCCAGCAAGACATTAGTGACCACCTTCTTGTAAAGCTTCTTCCTGTTCGGCGCTCTTCTCAGCCTGCTTTTTCTTCAACAGATCGGCACGGAAGATGTTCAGATCATTCTCGATTCTGTTTTTATCAGTCTCTGCACCACCGTGTACACGGATACGGTCACGGTCTGCTCGACTACGAAGGATGGGTTTACGCTCACCGGCAAACCGCTGTTTTATCCAGCGGTTACCAAAACGGTAGAAACAGTCATTATGACGACAGCCGGTTACCATAACGCCATCAGCGCCATTTTTTAAGGCATACTCAACCAGTGTCGGTGGCAACATGCCGCTACAGAGAAGTTTCACACCTTTAGTATCTTTACTGTCCAGTCGGTTTACATTCAAACCATGGTCACAGCCGTAGACAAGGATTTTTACATCGCCTTCAAGTGATGCGATCGCCTCTTTGGTTTGCGAGCGCATTTTATCCACCGGTAGTTGCGGCATATCAATACCGGTTTTTAATTCTTCTTTGCGTGAGCGAAATGGGTTGGATGAAGGACAGGAACCGGCACAGATTCCGCATGCAGCACACAGGGCAGGATTAACCACCACTTCTTTTTCAAATTTGGCACCATCGGTTCGCGCCTGTACTGTAATAGCATCAAACGGACAGTCATCAAAACATAATTCACATCCGTTACAGTGTTCAAGAT
>WTCC01000329.1 GCA_013138755.1 Gammaproteobacteria bacterium | reverse complement strand
ATCCTTGCGCTTGCAGTCAATAAGGCACACATGCCGCGCAAGATTATGATTACCACCTTCCCGCAGAATGAAGTCAACGTTAAGTGGGTTGATAAATACTGCAAAGGTCACGAATATTCTGAAAAGCTGAAAGAGCTTGCACCCGAAATTAAAATTACCCAGCAGAAACTAGCGGGCATAGAAAGAGAATTTGGTCTAACCATTTCAGACATCAAAGAAATCAATCGTAAGATGTCGATCGGTGAAGCCAAAGCACGCCGCGCCAAAAAAGAAATGGTGGAAGCCAACTTGCGCCTGGTTATCTCGATAGCTAAAAAGTACACCAACCGTGGTTTACAGTTCCTCGATCTAATCCAGGAAGGCAACATCGGCTTAATGAAAGCGGTAGATAAATTTGAATACCGTCGTGGTTACAAATTCTCCACCTACGCAACATGGTGGATACGTCAGGCGATAACTCGCTCTATTGCTGACCAGGCACGTACTATTCGTATACCTGTTCACATGATTGAGACCATCAACAAACTGAACCGTATCTTCCGTCAGATGCTTCAGGAGATGGGTCGCGAGCCAACACCGGAAGAACTTGCAGAAAAAATGGAAATGCCTGAAGACAAAGTCCGCAAAGTTCTTAAGATTGCCAAAGAACCTATTTCCATGGAAACCCCTATCGGTGATGACGAAGATTCACATCTGGGCGATTTCATCGAAGACGTCAACATCATGGCACCTATGGATTCTGCAACAGGCGAATCGTTACGCGAGTCAACACGTGACATCCTGACGACACTAACGGCACGCGAAGCTAAAGTACTGTGCATGCGTTTTGGTATCGACATGAATACTGACCATACTCTAGAGGAAGTCGGTAAACAGTTTGATGTAACACGCGAACGTATTCGTCAGATCGAAGCCAAAGCACTACGCAAACTTCGCCACCCTAGCCGTGCAGAGAACCTGCGCAGCTTCCTCGGTAACGACGAAGAATAATACTGACACAGAAGTAAAAGCCTTATAGAATATCGCCGGTTCCAAACTGGCGATTTTTTTATCTCCAGCACAAAATAAAAAGCTCTACATTTAGGGCCTGTAGCTCAGCTGGTTAGAGCATCCGACTCATAATCGGCAGGTCGAAGGTTCGAGTCCTTCCAGGCCCACCATCTTTTTCTTTTTAAATCATCCACTTGCGTGATTTTTATGCGTGGACCCACGGACTATTAGTCGGCAAGTCGACTTCATCGAAGAAGATGACCGAATTACGAGATATGCTCTAAACATGTAATATTTTATCTTTATCACATGATTAAGATAGAGTGTCTGCAGCCAATCAAAAGTTCATCACTCCGGTTGCTTTGCTAGTAATTAATAGCAGATCGGCAGTATTGAAGTCATCACCCGGCATTGACGCCGGCTGACCAGCAACCAGTGGCGCCACATTACCCCGCGCTAGCTGAGCAGAACTCAGCGTCAGCACGCCAAGCGCGGCACGTGTTGCCAGTAATACATCAGCTACGTCGACGTCTCCGCTGTTGTTGATATCACCCCAGACAAAACTACTGGCCGCATCCAGCGGATTTGTACCCGCCTGTGACTCGATTCCATCAATAATTCCATCACTATCGCTATCAGCGCTTAACGGATTGGTATCCAGACCTACATCGTAAGCGGACGGATCACCGTCCCAGTCCAATTCCTGATAATCTGTCAGGCCGTCACCATCCGTATCACTGTTCAGAGGATCAGTTCCCACCATTTCCTCCAGAGTATCAGAAAGACCATCGCCGTCACCGTCGAGAGGACCGAGGTCCGGAAGACTTGCCGGAATAACCATGCGTAGACGACCGAACCCGCTGTACTGATCATAACCAATCAGGTTACTACCCACATCTTCCGGGTCCAGAATGTCGACAGCATTAGAACGAATCACTTCGCGAATCTGTCCCAGAGTCGCATCTGGAAATTGTGACAGTAGCAGGCCAACGTATCCTGAAACCAACGGTGCCGCAAAAGAAGTTCCCTGACTAACGTTCTCATACGCATCCAGCCCAGGCTTGGTCTCCAGATCACCAAAAATGTAACTGTACTGCGCTTCAAAAACACTGTAGACGTAGCTACTCCAGATAGCTTCACCCGGTGCCAGCACATCCAGTACATCATCTATCCGGCCATTGCCGTCATCATCCACGCCATTATCAGGTATCTCTGTAGCCGGAGCATAACTTGAAAACACAGAGCGCTGATCCAGCCAGTTAGATGCGCCAACAGCAAGTGTGCTCGGCATTGATGCAGGGAAACGCACTGCCTCACCACCACTATTTCCAGAAGAAGCCACCACGATGACACCCTGTCTAACTGCATAGTTAATCGCTTCGGTAATAACCGCGACGTCTTCCTCCCCCGCCGCATCAAGTGAATCCAGATCAAAACCCCAGCTGAGATTCAATACATCTGCGCCCATGTAAGTCGCATAGTAAATTGCCGACGCCGCATCAGAACTAAAACCACCACCTTCTGCATTAATCATCCGTACTGGCATAATCTTGCAATTCCAGCACACGCCGGCCATACCTTCATATTCGTAGTCACTCGGCAGTTCCACTGCCAGGTTATCAGTCATGGCTGCTGCCAGTGCAGCGACTGCGGTACCATGAAATACACCGAGATCTGGCAACCCATCACCGTCATTATCAATACCGTCACCCACAGACGGGTCGCCGACAAAAGTAAAAATATCTACCTCCGGATCCCAGATACCCATAGGTATGTCTGGATTACCATCTTCGGAAGATGCGACATCTGTCAGTGGATCGCCCACATTGTCGCCAGCAAAATCAGCCCCATAGTAATCATCGACCACACCATTACCGTCATTATCGATACCATCGCCATCGGTCTCACCTGGATTGACCCAAATATTTCCAATCAAGTCATCATGATCAATGTCGACACCGCTATCGAGTACGGCAATGACCACGGAGGTACTTCCCGTGGTGATATTCCAGGCATTCTCGGCATTTACCTTAAAGAGCCCCCACTGATCAACCACATCTAGTTCCTCACAACCGGCATCAATACCCGGAATGCAATCGATATTCGGATCAGTGTCATCTCTGTACAGAGGATCACGCGGCGGAATCTGATCGAGGCGAACCAATGGATCAACCGTTGCCGTTACCACACCCGGAAGTTGACGAGTCCGTGCTATCACCGCACGAGGACTCGCCTGAGCAGGTATTGTTAGCGTGTACCAATTAGAACCGTAGACACGTCCCTGTTGATACAACCCCTGCTTTTTTGCATGCTGAAAAAATGCCGGCACATCCGTCGCCGCATCCAGCTTTACCAGAATATGACGGGGAGCAATACGGGCAGACGTGGCAAGACCAGATTTAATAATCTTTAACGGGCCTACATGGGCAGGTCTTGCTGCCATTGACTGGGTAACAGGGACGAGTAATGCGGTAAAAACCAACGATAGGCATAACAGCTTTCTGTTCATTGAGTACCATCCATATTCACCACCGTTCTCTAATCAACATATTATTGGCCAATACATCAATTATTTGACTTAATACGTACCTGAAAAAACAAGATAATAATGCACTAGGACATACCGATTTTTTCCTACACCAGAAAACCCTTTAACCGTCATAATCTAGATTAAAAGTATAGGAAAAATTAGAGGGAATTAAAGGAATAACGGGGTCAAGTCTTACATATCACATTCTATTTTTTTAAACACTTAGCCTCATAATCGGCAGGTCGACAGTTCAAATCTGTCCAGGCCCACCATTTTTTACCTTTTGAATCATCCACTTGCGTGATATTTATGCGTGGACCCACGGACTATTAGTCGGAGGGACGAAGGTTCAATTTCACCCCCCCTTCGCGGTGTTATGCCCACGAACTCATAGTTTGACCATTTTAAGCTTCCTATGGCGCTATAAGTTGACCTCAGCACGGCTGCAAACAATCAGGAGCCGGCATCAGAATAAAAGCGCTGACAACAAATAAACGGCCTTTAGCAGACGGTCATGATTTTTCACTTTGACCCTAAATATTCATTCCAACATAACAAAAACGACATATTGTCTTTTATTATTAGCATCATTTTTTCAAACGATATAATTCACCAATGCTGTCTTTGATGCGCAGTAGATCACCATCCAGTGCAGGTTGACCATGCCACCACTGATAATCCGGTGATTGATGACCAACGCCGAGATGAACATTCTTAAAATGATATTGCATTTTTTCAAACTGTTTTTTTACGGACGCCAGTTCATCGTCGGTAAATGTTTTTTTAGCCTGACTAATCAGCGTATCTGCCTCACGGACTTTTTTACGGGCTATCTCCAGCATGGCTTCACCGTTTTCGAACAGGCGCGTGATGTAGCGGGGCGAATGACAGTCCTGACAGACTGCTCTCGTATTATCATGAACCTCTTCTGTTTCATCGTCATTCATCAGGTTGTGCCTGACCGTATTACTGACATTATGATTGTTCTGATGCATATGGCAGTAACCACAGCCGGGCGAACGATAATTTGCTAATTCAAAAGTCTGCTTCCACTCATAAGTGCTTTGTTCGAGCTGCATCAATGTGCCGTGTTTTGAAGATGAATAACTATGCACCACTGGATCTTTTCTACCACCGTGACAATCAATGCATGCTTCATTACGCCTTGCTTTACCTGCAATGTCTTTATGTAACTGGCCATGACAGCTAACACAATTTACTACGGGGTCTGCCGTAGCGTGGACACTTGTCTGCCATTCCTTGATCAGTGTACCGTTTTGTTTTTCATGACATTGCATACAGGCAGCATTACCCAGAACAGTTGTGTCTGCTGGCAATATATCTGACGGCATGGCTTCAGCAGCATACAGGTTGATTGCCATCATCGATAAACACA
>WTCC01000195.1 GCA_013138755.1 Gammaproteobacteria bacterium | reverse complement strand
GATGTGTTCAGCGATGACAGCGGACTTTTCTAACGGAGACTAGCAATAATGAAACAAGCCATAACAAAAAAAGCAATGGTAATTTTTACAGCATGTTTGCTGTTTATGACACAGCCTGCTTATTCACTTGATCTTCAAACAGCAAAGTCCCAGGGACTGGTTGGTGAAACACCTGACGGTTATCTCAGTGCTGTTAAGTCTCCATCAGCTGAAACAAAAGCACTGATAGAAAGCGTTAATTTAAAACGCAAACAAAAATATCAGGAGATTGCGACACGCAATAATACATCATTGAAAGCTATAGAAGAACTTGCTGGTAACAAGGCCATAGAGAAATCTAAGCCTGGTAGTTATATTAAACAAGGCGGTTCATGGCAGAAAAAATAATCATAATCTTTTAGCATGGATACCCATAGTTCAAGATACGCCATAAATACATCCATGTAGGCTCGACATCCGCATCCCTGAGGCTGACGGTCTTGAATAATGGGTATCCTTTTCATTTGTCCTGTTAGTATTTCTAGTCCAGGTTTTTTTCTAAAACACTAAATAGCACATCAACGGTTAAATCCAGTTGTTGCAAATTACACGCGACTTCCCTGCCTTGTTTCGATGCACGATAAAAATGGGGCGTCATAATAAGTAAATTATTAATCTGCTCATTATTAGTTATATTTACTTTAAACTGCAGCGCCTTACTATATATTAATGAAAATCCAGTTTTTTCTGTTTGTAGAAAACCAGCCTGATCAGGTTTTTTTATTTCAGGGTAAATTATTTTCCTTAACTCTTTTAGATGCTCGGGACCAGGATCGACAACGATGATTTTGCCGCCAGGCTTTAATACTTTTTTAAAGCCTGGCACACTCAGAAAACCGAATAAACATAAAATAATATCAATGCTTTTTTCTGCAACGGGTGGCTTCCTGTTTGTACCGACGACCCAGCTTATCTGTTTGTTTCTTTTGCTTGCCTGGACGATAGCCTCTTTAGATATATCAAGGCCGACAAAAGACAGGTTGTGTGTCCCCTTTTTTTCACTAAGATAATTTAAAAGAGCGTCAAAGTAGTAACCTTCACCACAGCCAGCATCCAGAAAGCATATTTCTTTCGCATCCTTAATTTGGCTATGTACAAGCTCATTTAACTTATTGGCGATGGCTTCATATATTCCGGAATTTAAAAAATGAGTTCTCGCTAAAACCATAACTTTGCTATCACCAGGGTGCTTTGTTCTTTTATGCTGCACGGGTAACAAGTTGACATAACCCTGACGAGCAATATCAAAAACATGGCCATTCTTACAAATCAGTTGTTTTTCATGAGATTCAAGCTGGGCTCCGTCGATAGGACAAGCCAGATTATGGGCCTTAATGATATTCATATTCTATATAGTTGCTACTTAATTTTCGCTACATGCATAACCAGAAGAAAATCAATAAGCTTGAATTTACTAATAGCACTTGCATTACTAATGAGGTTCACTTATGCGACATGATATTGCAGGTCCGTCAGCAGCAGGGATGCTGCTGTCGAGCTTACAGTGATGTATTTACAGCGTGACCTGCAATCGCATGTCGCATAATCAACGTACTTATTAGTATTAATAGCGCTTGCATTAACTTACATTCTTGCCTGTAATACCAGCGGTCAAGGCAAAGCGCATAGCTTCTTCCATGGTCATCTTCAACGGCCGCACATGTTCACTCGGAATAAAAACTGTAAATCCGCCAATCATATAACTCATGGGAATATATACCAGTACCTTGTCCTGTCCGCGGAAAGATTCTGGCAAACGTTGTTCATTTGTCTGGGTAACAAAGCCTATAACCTCCATACCGTTATACGTTACTGCTACTACCTGTCCCAGGTTTTCCTCCTTCGGTGAGAAAAAATCAAACAGATCGCGCATTGCACGATAGACAGTTTTAATCAGTGGTAAGCGGTAAAGAATCTGCTCACCAAAAGAAAACAGCTGACGGATCAGTATGGCTTTCATTAACAGTCCAACGATAAATACAACCACCAATCCAGCAATCATGCCAAGCCCCGGGAAATAAGTCGCATTCGGTAATACCCAGTGAAGCACAGTGCTCATTACATCCTCTGAAGATACTGCCAACCAGTACAACAGGTAAATAGTGAGTATGACGGGTAATAAGGTAATAAAACCAGTGAGAAAGGTCTTGCCAATTGATTTAAACATTAGAGATTCAGGCCGGTAATTCCATGAGTTAGTAAATAGAATGCTTTATTCAGTGGCATTATTCTTCTAATTTTACAGTCAGTATATCGCATGGCATAGCATGCAGCACGACGCTAGCAGTTGATCCTAAAAGCAAACTTATACCATGTCGTCCATGTGAACCTATTATGACAAGGTCACAGTGCTGATCTTTTACAAATTGAGAAATTTCATGTTTAGGTCTGCCTAATTGCACATTCAAATCAACGTTTTTCAAGTTGTGTTGTTTGCTGAATTTTTGTAGTGACTTTTTGGCCTGTTCCTGCATTTCATTATCATCGATCACCCAATTGCTGATCATAGAATCATTTGCATAATCAACTGGTGGCATATATTCCACCACGTGTAGCAGGCTGAGTTTAG
>WTCC01000251.1 GCA_013138755.1 Gammaproteobacteria bacterium | reverse complement strand
TCATATAACTCGTGAATATATTGTTATCTATATTCAACTGCCATCCACTATTGTAAGCTTCCGTGGTTGCGTACGTCTGCCCGGACAGACACAGCAATACAAATAGAGAAAAGGATTTTAAGAAATACTTCATGTTCACAAGTTCGCAGAATTAAACATGAAACACAAGTACAACAGGCTGATTATGAAAAAAATTATTAAAAAGACAACACCCTGTTTCTCTTCACTACTGCTAACTTCTACCCTGCTGTTTTCTAACATAACGTTCGCCAACACCGCTGAAGAATGGAAGTTTGTACTAACCCCTGTTTTATGGAACGCATCCGTTGACGCAACACTTTCAAATGGTGATAGCGGTGGTGACTTACCGATTGATCCAGACTACCGTTTTTTTACCCTGGAAAATCTAGATGACTATATGTCACTGAAATTTGAAGCCAATCATAGACGTTATGGATTTTTATTTGATAGTCTACGTGCCCGCTACCAGGATGACACCAGCAACACCATCGCTAGCTTCACTATTGGCAGTGAACTGGGATTTATAATAGCAGCAGCACGTTATCAACTATTCGATGAACATAAACTTGATTTAATTGCAGGCGTGCAAAAATCTTTTCTAGATATAGATCAGACGCTGACAATTGGCTCCATGCCTGGCTCGACAACAAAAAACTCATATGATTGGACTGACCCTTTAATTGGCCTTCGCTATCAATACTCAATATCTCATAATTGGCTTATTTGGTTACGAGGCAATATGGGTGGTTTTAATGCATCAACACAACGCATCATTGACATTTCGACCGATATTCAATACTTGATAAATTCGACCATCTCACTCACGATGGGATATCGTTATTTAAAAATTGATTTCAAAGAAGATGATGTTCTTTATAATGTCACTTTAGATGGCGTATATATGGGCCTTGGCATACACTTTTAAAATAATGAAAACACCACTTTTCTTCTTAATACTAATCGCACTGTCATCTTGTACAAATTACATCCGGCCAGTTGAAGATTCTCAGGACGTGCGAATCTTCTTTACAAAAAACATGTTGGAACAAGCTACTGTAAAAGACCTAGAAAAGCACTGCGCCTTTAAAGGTGAAATCATCGGCAGTGAAGGCCACTGGTACACCTATTGGTTTATGAGCAATACTGATATCACTCAAGGCGCGTTAAACGATGTTAAAAACAAGGCGGCCGGGCAAGGCAGCAACATAGTTATCATCCATCAGGTTGGTGACTTCCTTACGTCAGTAACTTATGTAGGGCAGTCGTATTTCTGCAAACTCTAAAACGTATCATTAAAAGTGATACTGCAGATAAAGCGAATTGTAATTACTACCACCTTTGATGCGTCCAAAAACAGAAGATGATTCAAAGATCGAAGAGCGATGATGTATCCCGACACCCAGGAACAGATCATTCAATGAATTCACACCAAAGGTATCACCTAAATTAAAATCAGCAGTAATATCAATGTAATTCATTAAATTACTGGAACGATAACCTTTTCGATCCATCTCTCTCTGTTCGATATTACTAACCGTCTCAATATAAGAAAGACCTTCTGCCAGACCAAAACGCCAGTGCACAGGCCAATGAACATTAAGAAAAGCCTTGATGCCTATCACGTACTCTCTAGTCGGTTGACTGTTATAAGTAATCGTACAATCGTTTACTCCGTCACATGGATTATCACCTAAACCAATAAATTCATCCGAGTTAATCCCATTACCAGCCTCGATTGTTTGATCATAGGGATCAGAATTATGGTGATAGACAAAACCCGTAGTTATGTAGAGATCAAGCGGTTCCCAACCAAATAAACTATCGGCAATCGGGTGCCCATAAAAGATCGACGTTATCTGATTATTCTGTTCATCATCTTCTGAATTAAAATGCAGGATATCACTCAAATTAGAAGGCGTTGCCCAACCACGCGCCAACCGGATGTAAGGCTTGGCTTTGAGTGAAGAAGACCTGGCTTTGGTCTTATCGTTAAAGAAAGCGATACCTAAATAAATTTCGCCATACGTCCCATCTTCAATCGTAATCGAGTCACGCGTCTTACTATCGAGTGCCGTCAATTGTGCACGACCTAAAAGATAAAAATTACTGTAAACGTGATAGCGAATTTCGCCACCGACCGTTACATCAAACGCTCCGCCGATATCGTTATCCAGTGCATCTGATGGATTAGCCGGATCGAAGAACCCGTCAAAGCCATAATAGTGATTATTGAAATCAGAACTTTTGTAACGCAAGGTAGCGTAGGGTAATAATTCCCATGAACCAGACTCCCATTTATACCGTGCATCTAATGAAGAATAGTAACGACTTTCATCATCACTCACGATTTCAAAATTAGACTCGAAATTTTTATTGATGCGGTACTTTAATTGGCCACCCACATCTAAACCACTACCTTGCGCAAGATTCTGATATTCCGCCGGAATATCAAAAAAACGGTACCGACCGATGAGACTGAATTGCCAATCATCCTCTTTATATAACTTTATACCACCGGTAAGACCGCGAATAAAAAACGTATCGCCATCATAAAACATGAGCGGTATAAAATCTTCAACACGATCTTCTTTTGCTGGATAAGGAATATTTGCGCTTCGGATGCCTACAGCAATACCCCAATCTTTTTCAGGTACCGTATAGGCGTAAGTTGAAAATGAAAATAA
>WTCC01000075.1 GCA_013138755.1 Gammaproteobacteria bacterium | reverse complement strand
AGTTGAATTTGCTTCTATTAACTCGCTGCGCTTAGTAGCACCGTAAGCCAGATCAGAAGGGATAAATAATTGCCATTTATCGCCGACATGCATTAACTGCAGGGCTTCAGTCCAACCTTTGATAACGCCTTTGACCGGGAATGAAGCGGGTTTGTTGCGTTTGTATGAACTGTCGAATTCACGTCCATCGATCAAGGTGCCTTTGTAATGCGTGCTGACAGTATCGGAAGCTGTCGGCTGTTTGCCGTCACCTGAAGTAATGATCTTATATTGCAGACCACTCTCTGTGGTAATGACGCCTGGTTTTTTGGTATTTGCTTCAAGAAAAGCTTTTCCTTCGGCTAAATTTTTATCACCGACAGCGGCCTGTTCTTTCATCATGGTTTCACGTATCTGAGTCTGAAACGTTGTTTTTGCCTGGGTACGATCTTCTTCGCTTAATGCAAGTTCAGTACCGGTGTATGCATCTGATATGCCCTGGTTAAGCGCATGAATATCGAGCTGGATACCTTGTTGTTTAAGGCCCTTAGCAACATCGACACCGAAGCTGTAGCTGGCTTTTTGTTCCAACGTTTTTAGCTCCAGAGGTTGATCGGTGTTGGTTTTTTCATTACAGGCAAAAAGACCTGCTGTAATGACGATGATGCTGCTTGTACGGATGAAAGGGTGCATAATTTTTCCTGATATTTAATTGTGCAGCAAAACTTATCAGTTCAACTGCTTAACTTCAAGTAATCTTGTGGTCAGCATGACTAGTCTTGCTGTATGCTGGAACTAAACAGGTCGTATCATGTCTATTTTTCTACGTTAAAACCATGAGGGGAAAGTATGTTTTTTGTTAGATTTATATTGTTGACGACGACATTAATATTGGCAGCCTACGCGTCAAATGCGGTTGCTGGGCTTCCTTATAGCGTCGATGGACAGGAACTGCCAAGCCTAGCGCCAATGATTGAAAAAACTCGCCCTGCTGTGGTCAATATTGCGACTCGCGGTTCTGTCGATATGCAAAACCATCCTCTGCTGAATGATCCTTTGTTCAGGCGATTTTTTAAAGGTTTCGAAAATTTACCGCAGCGTAAAGAAGTTAAAAGCTTGGGCTCCGGGGTAATCATCGACGCGGATGCTGGTCATATCGTGACTAATTTCCATGTCATTGATGGCGCTGATGAGATTTCGGTGACTCTGCATGATGGACGGCAGCTGGAAGCAACACTGGTGGGTTCGGACCCAGAGGCAGACGTGGCTATATTGAAGGTTGAGCACGATGGTTTAGTGAGTGTGCCTTTTGCCGATTCTTCTAGCTTGCGTGTGGGCGACTTCGCGGTGGCTATCGGCAATCCTTTTGGTCTGGGGCAAACGGTAACATCTGGAATCGTTAGCGCCTTAGGGCGTAGCGGACTTGGCATAGAAGGTTATGAGGATTTCATTCAAACGGATGCGTCGATTAATCCAGGAAATTCCGGCGGCGCGTTAGTTAACCTGCGAGGTGAGTTGATCGGTATCAATACCGCCATTTTAGCTTCTGGCGGTACAGGAAATGTAGGTATTGGCTTTGCGATTCCTATCAACATGGTCCGTGAGATCACCAGCCAACTAATAGAGTATGGTGAAGTGCGTCGTGGTATGTTGGGTGTCATCATGCAAAATCTCACACCGGATCTGGCTCGTGCTTTTGGTTTAAATGTTCATCAGGGTGTGGTGATATCGCAAGTGGTAGAAAATTCAGCAGCCAGTAAAGCAGGGTTGAAAGCGGGTGACGTGATCGCCGATATAAATGGTGAGTCAGTAAAAAGTGCTTCCGCCATGCGTAACATGGTGGGTCTGATGCGCGTTGGTGCAAAGATGGATATCACGGTTATTCGAGACGGTAAGGAAAAGAAACTGACGGCTTTTATAGAAGATGAAGTTGAGCAGTCCATAGCCGGTGAAAAAATTAGCCCGAAGCTAGCCGGGGCAGAAATCGAGAGTCGTGATGAAGGCGGTAATCAGTATCTTGTTGTCTCAGAAGTGTTGCGTGGCAGTGCTGCGTGGAACGCACGTTTGAGGAAAGGTGACCTGATCATATCGGTGAACCGCGCACCTGTGAAAACATTGAGTGATCTGAAAAACGCAGTGAATGAGGGCGATCAACAGATATTATTTAATGTGCAACGTGGACAGACGGCGCTGTTTATTCTTGTCGAATAATTAGAGCTAAATGATGAGTGGTCGATAGACTAAAAATCTATACCTTTCAGGTTCCAGTTTTTGAAGTTTTATTTTTCATCCGATTGCTGTTCATCATGCACCCAGCGCTCACCCTTATCTGTCGCTTCTTTTTTCCAAAAAGGAGCGTGGGATTTGAGTTCTTCTATTAAATTTCGGCAGGCGTCAAATGCTTGCGCGCGGTGAGCTGACCATGCTGCTGTCAGTACGATGGGTTCGCCGGGGTGAATGTCACCAAAGCGGTGGACGATTAAACAGTCGTTGATGTCATAGTCTTTCAGGCATCTGTCGCATAATTCGTTCAGGAAGTGTTGCGTCATTTCCGGGTAATGTTCCAGTGTCATCAGACTAACTTTTTCGTCGATATTAAAATCACGCATAGTGCCGACGAAACTGGCGGTGGCACCGTAGAGCCCGGATCGTAATTCTTCTGTCTGATAGCGTTGAATTTCGTCCCAGGGGTTAAAAACTCGGTCTAATAAAATGGCGGGCATCTGTTATTACCCGCCGGTGACCGGAGGAAAGAAGGCAACTTCATCACCATCATTAGCCATAGCATCTGTTTTGACGTATTCCATATTGATAGCGCATAAGGTGTTGTTTGGCATTTTTAGTCCATCGCTGGCTTGAGACCAGATATCGAGCACAGTAACCGGCCTGGTAAATTCCAGTGTTACCTGCTGTTTGCCTAGTTGCTCGCGTAGGCTGGCAAAAAATTGTACGTTGATAGACATGTGTTAATTCTAACGACTTATTAATTCTTGGTCATGCTAATTATGGGCTTATCTGCAGAAATGAAACATCAGAAATGGCATAATACTTCATCAGGTAGCAGTGTATGACAATGGATTCTTCTTATGACTAGCGACGATCAACTCAATCATTTTAACCAGCGCGGTGAAGTGCATATGGTGGATGTGGGAGATAAAAACAGTACACAGCGTCATGCAGTTGCTGAAGGCAGCATCATGATGCAAGCGGAGACGCTGCAACGCATTATTCAGGGCGTTCATAAGAAAGGAGATGTTCTGGGTGTGGCGCGGGTTGCTGGCGTCATGGCAGCAAAGAAAACAGCCGATCTCATCCCGTTATGCCATCCCTTGCAACTGACAAATGTTGATGTGCAACTAAATGTAGATGAGAAAAATTCAGCTGTACATTGTCTTGTTGAGGTAAAAACCACAGGGCAAACAGGCGTGGAAATGGAAGCATTGACGGCTGTGCAGATTACTTTACTCACGATATACGACATGTGTAAAGCCATGGATCGTGGCATGACGATGAACGATATTGGATTGCTCAATAAGTCGGGTGGCAAATCGGGTGACTGGAATAAACAGTCAAAGTAACAGGAAATACTATTCACAGGATTAATAATATGGCAACACTGAACCGCTCATTCAAATTGATTTTAATTGTAATCGCCGTGCTGCTGCTAGCGTTGCTAGCGTTTGTGGCGACATTTGATGCAAATAATTATAAGCCAGAAATTATCGAGCAAGTCGAAAAAGCAACGGGTAGAGATTTTACCATTGATGGCGAGATCAACTTATCTATCTTCCCTTGGGTGGGGCTGAAAGTGGAAGATGTTGCCCTGGGTAATGAAAAAGGATTTCAAGCCGCTCAGTTTGCAGCAATAAAACAATTGGATATCCGAGTAAACGTATTGCCGTTGCTCAAAAAAGAGGTGGAAATCAACACTATTCGGCTGCATGGGTTAGACGTTTCACTTGAAGTGGCAGAAGATAAATCAAATAACTGGTCAGGCTTGACAGCAAAAGATGATGCCAGTGATGAAGACGTGCAGAAGGATGATGTAAAAGAAGTTGATGTCGATAGTGCTGTAACAGAGAGTGAAGCCGGTTCACCTTTACAGTCTCTAAAGATTGAGGGCTTTGAATTTGTTGACGCGACTATTCGTTATGACGATCGTAGCAGTGAAGCCAGCGCGACTGTTTCAGACTTAAACTTAAAAACAGGTGCTATTCAATTTGGTAAGCCTGTCGATGTGGAATTTGGTGCCCGCATCGAAAGTAATCAACCCGTTATTGATACTCGTTTGAAAATGACAACGCAACTGACCTTTAATCAGGAGTTTACTGAAATAAGCTTACTGGATTTTGTGGCGACGATTCTGGTTAGCGCGGATGAAATGTTCCAGCAGGATGAAACATTTGAAATCAAGAGCACCATCAATGTGCTGATGGATGAGCAGCGTGTGACGCTAAAGCAGTTGCAATTATCTGCATTAGGCACGACAACAGTAGCTGATATTAATGTGTCACAGTTTTTGCAAACACCATTAATTCAAGGAGCAATCGATGTGCAGCCATTCAATGCGCGTGAGGTCGCGAAACGTGCTGGTGTTGAACTGCCGGAGATGGCAAAAGCAGATGCTCTGACAAAAGTCGGTGTCAAAACAGTAATAAAGTTTCAAGGCGAAAAATTCGAAGCCAATGACTTTAGTCTGATACTTGATGGCAGCACGTTAAGCGGTTGGTTGCATGTCATTGATTTAACGAAACAGCAGTTACGTTATGATCTTGTAATGAATCAGATCAATGTAAATGATTACCTGCGACCCGTCGTTGCTGAATCTCAAGTCAGTGATGAAGTTGCACCTTCAGAGCAGAGTGAAGTCGCTGGGCAAGTCGCATCAGGCGATGAGAAGATCGAGTTACCCGTCGAGATGATGCGCGAAATGGATATCAAGGGTGATCTTCGTATCGCTTCTTTAACGGTAAAAGATTACAGCATACAACAATTTCTGATGTCGACTAATGCGCAGAAAGGCAAAGTTGCGATTGACCC
>WTCC01000120.1 GCA_013138755.1 Gammaproteobacteria bacterium | reverse complement strand
CACTCGACCTGGCGAAGAAGATAGAAAAACTGAAAACCATGACAGGGTCGCGTATGTTAATTGCACTGGCGCCATGTCCGACTGGCTGGGACTACGATCCAAAACTGAGCGTGGAAATTGGCCGACTTGCGGTACAAACTGGCGTCTGGCCACTTAAAGAATATATCGATGGCAAAGTAGTACACACAAAAATTCCACGTCAACGCAAACCGGTGGAAGAATACTTAAAACTACAGGGCCGTTTCAAACATTTATTTCATCCGCAAGAAGATGAACAGGGCATCGCCGAAATTCAGGCGCGTATCGATGCTTACTGGGATAAGGTCACAGAATAATGCCTGCCCATGTTGCCAGCCGTGCCACCAGTTATTTTCATCGTGGTGGGGAGACTCCTTTACTCGGTCAAACCATTGCTGAGTATTTCCTCTCAATCGTTAATCAATTTCCAGATCAGGAAGCGGTGGTTTCCCTGCCTCAACAACGCCGTCTATGCTACCAGGAATTTTCTGATGCCATAGATGAGCTTGCCAGAGGATTATTGGGCCTGGGGTTTAAACAGGGTGATCGTATTGGTGTCTGGTCAACTAATAATATTGAATGGCTGCTGGTACAAATGGCGACTGCACGTTTCGGCGCCATCCTGGTTAACATCAACCCGGCTTATCGTGCCAGGGAACTGGCTTACGCAATGGAACGTTCTGAAGTGCAGGGGCTGTTTGTTATTCCCGGTTGTCGTCGCAGTGATTATGTGGCCATGCTGCAGGAACTAATTCCTGAACTACAAAACAACAATACCGAGATAACATCAAAGAGACTACCGAATTTACATCGCATTATACTTTATGACCCGGATGATCCTTTACATACCGAAATACCTGCGCCCGGGTTCACCAGCTGGCAGGAAGTCATTCATGCAGCACAAACCATTAGTCAGCAGGAGCTGGATGAGCAAACTTTAAAGCTGGATCGTGATGATGTCATCAATATCCAGTACACCTCTGGCACTACAGGATCTCCCAAGGCTGTGATGCTAAGCCATCATAATATTTTGAATAATGCATGGTTCTCCGCGAAGGCAATGCATTTTACCGAACAGGATCGACTGCTTGTATCCATTCCTTTTTATCATTGTTTCGGTATGGTACTGGCTAACTTATTATGTTTTTCCGTTGGTGCCTGTGTTGTGATTAGCAGTGAACATTTCGATGCAGAAAAAGTTTTGCAGGCGGTGGCAGAGGAAAAATGCACGGCGATTCATGGTGTACCCACCATGTTTATCGCTGAACTGGAACATAAAAACTTTTCAACGTTTGATCTTTCCAGTTTACGTACGGGCATCATGGCCGGTGCACCCTGTCCACCCGAACTGATGAAACGGGTGATCAATGATATGCACTGTGGTGAAATTTTGATCGGTTATGGCGAAACAGAAGCCTCGCCACTCACTCATCTCACCACACGTGATGATAGTTTTGAACGCCGTATAAATACTGTTGGTCACAACTTGCCTCACCAGGAAGTAAAAATTGTGAATACAGAAACCGGCGCAACGGTACCCCTTGGTGAAATTGGTGAAATCTGTTTCCGCGGTTATCACATCATGTCTGGTTACTACGGGCAGGCGGAAAAAACAGCGGAGACAGTAAATGAAGCTGGCTGGTTATTTTCCGGCGATTTGGGCACCATGGATGAAAACGGTTATGTACAAATAACTGGCCGACGTAAGGAAATGATTATTCGTGGCGGTGAAAATATTTATCCGCGAGAAATTGAAGACTTTATCTTTACCCATCCCGGGGTCGCTGAAGTGGCAGTATTTGGTATCCCTGATGAATTTTATGGTGAACAGGTGGTGGCCTGGATTGAACTACATGGTGGTGAAACGGTAACTGAAGATGAGATACGTGAGTTCTGCAAAGATAACATTGCTCATTTTAAGATACCCAAATACATTCGCTTCGTTGAAGAATTCCCCATGACTGTGACAGGCAAACTACAAAAATTTAAAATGCGTGAAGAAATGATTAAGCTACAAAAAGAAAAATAATTAAAGAGGACGAATAATTAAACAATTAATTAAGTTTTATCGGAGTAAGATCAGGGCGACCCCTTATAATATTGTTGTATATAAATAACGTGGTTAAGGAATCTATGAAGCAAAATAACGATACAAATGATTTTAAGCTTGCTGTGGAAAGTTTATATCACAGTTGTGATCTTTCTCAATTGTCATTCATAACGACAGCCGACATTAAAGATGATTGCGAGCACCTGGGGCAGGAGCGTGCCATGGATGCGCTTAAGTTCGGCATAGGCATGAAACATGATGGTTATAACCTTTTTGTGCTGGGCTCAACCGGCTTAGGAAAAAACACAACGGTAAAAAAATTACTTGCCAAGGAATCTGTCACTGCCGAAGTTTCATCGGACTGGTGTTACATTAATAATTTCTCTCAACACCATAAACCTTTAATGCTCAAGCTTCCTGCTGGTTATGGTCGTCAATTACAAAATGATATGCAGCAACTGCTTGAAGATATACTGGTTGCTATACCCGCTGCATTCGAGAGTGATGAGTACAGAACGCGGGCGCAGGCGATACAGGATGAATATAAACAGAAGGAGATGAAAGCATTTAAAGATCTCGCTGACAGTGCTGATAAAAAAAAGATAACTATGTTGCACACTCCCGGTGGTTATACACTGGGGCCAACCAAGG
>WTCC01000366.1 GCA_013138755.1 Gammaproteobacteria bacterium | reverse complement strand
GACATTTTCATCGCCATCGACAAGTTCAAAAATCATACCATTTGGATGTTCAGGCAAAGATGGACCCTTATCGAATATAATATGATGCATCGGTATAAATGCGACAATATGGTTATTATCTAAACGTATAAAATCACTAGCCCAGATTTCATTGACGAGCTGATCAATATCTTTATCGACTAGACTCGTCGGTAGATGACCATGCAAACCTAAAGCAATCGCACGATCAGTAGAATGGCCTTTGCCTGTATACGCTAACGAGCCTCTAAGTGTGCAACGTAAAAATGCGTCTTTTATGTTTGATTTAATTATTCCCTGATTTTTTAAACGATTAATAAAATCATTTGCTGCCACCATTGGGCCAAGCGTGTGCGAACTCGATGGCCCAATACCGATTTTAAATAGCTCTAGTACACTGATGAACATAGAGCCTCTTTATTAGTCTGCATCATTTAACCCGTACATAACAGAGAAGCGAATGAACCCGGTGTGTTTATTTTTCACCATCAGACACCATCTTTATAAACCCAAGTAAAATGCCAAGGCCAACAATAATAAAGCCGATGGCTAACAGAATATGTAGGACAGGCGAATCTATTCCTGAATACAGCATTGCAGACAATACAATTATAAATAACAAGCCTGACCAAATCATCAGATAGCTTTTATTAATCATAATATATCCAAAAGTAAAACAAGTCTTATGTTAGCAAAAAGATCATAGAAAAGTGTAAAAAAACTAAAGACCTTAATTTATATATTTCCAGTTTTATGCATATCAGCTTTACTTTTAGCTGCGTCTTCGGCAGCTTGCAATGCAGCCGCCACTTCTGGCGGCATGTATTTTTCATCGTGTTTGGCTAACACTTCATCTGCAACAAAATTTCCATTGGAACTAAAGCTTCCCATCGCAACGATGCCCTGACCTTCGCGAAACAGATCGGGTAAGATACCCGTATATTGAACAGTCATGCTCTCTTCGTTATCAGTAACATCAAACTGCACCATCAAACTATCAGGCGCACGCAATACGCTACCATCTACCACTAGACCACCGACACGAAAGGTATGCGCCCTGGGTGCGTCACCAGACTTTACTTGCGTCGGACTATAAAAATATAATAGATTTTCTTCGAATGCGGTCAACCCCAACACAGAAGCTGTAGCGACACCAAAAACAATACCTAACACTAAAACCTTGCGTCGACTTCTTTTATTCATAAGGCTAAAGAGTACGCTTAAAAGTTTTCACTGCTCTTGGATCATTATAAGACTGATGATTATCAGATTCTTTGATACGTACCCTGGCAGATGATGGGTATGGATTGATGTTTGCAACAGTGGTTTCAATCCACTGCGTAGTCATTTCAAGCAACTTGTGATAGAAATTAATCAGCATAATACTCTTGAGCGTTAATTCGCCATTGAAAAAACGTCATATTAGCCTTATCAAGACTTTATCGAAAAGTCGAATTTTATTGGATGAATATTCGAATAAACCGATGCTTATTCATGGGTACTTTATATCCGGGGAAAAAGTAGATGGTATTCAAAAGAATCTAAGGGGGCAGAGTACTTAAAATCCAAGTATTGGTTATTATAAAATTCCTCCGCCCCCCCCCCCTAACTGCTAAATAACCATCAAACGTGCCGTAATAAAAATAACAACAGCACTACCAAAAGATGTGACGAAAAATACCTGGTCATAAATCCAGAAGACTTCTCTATCTAACAGCATATCTATGTCTTTATAATCTAAGTATTGTTCGAAAACAATGATTCTCTTGCAGTTGCCATAATCTCAGCCACGACAGGGTGTAGTACTTTTCGCTCTACAGAAATTGCGTAAAAACGTTCTTTAACTTCATTAACTCGACCGATACAAACAGCATGGTATTGCACTTCAACTTCGGCCTCAATAGCCGAAGGCGCAATAAAAATTCCTGCATCTTCTTGCCCAAAAACTTTCATCAACGCGCTATCATCAAATTCCGCAACAACCCGTGGATAGAGTCGGTGTTTATCTAACCAACGATCAATACCCGAGCGTAAGTAATTACCACTGCTGGGTAATAGCATAGGTGCACCATCCAGACATTGAGGAAATTTGTTCTTTAGTTTCTTTACTATTTTTTTCGTTGCAAAAAAACTAACGCCACACTCGCCTAGTTTATGACTATACCCTCTAGTACTTACTGTAGATGGAATGGGGCGATCAGCTAACACCAGGTCAAGACGATGTACAGCCAACTCTGCAAGTAAAGTATCTAAACTAGATTCCTGACAGATCATTCTAACTGGATCTGCCATCTTTAGTGCAGGTGACAATATACGATGTGCTATTGATTTAGGCACAACATCAACGACGCCTACTTTTAATGTTTTAGGCAAACCAGCAGGTAATTGATGTATTAACTCTTCCATTTCACCACCAAGCGAAAAGATCTCATCCGCGTAGCTCAACACGAACCTTCCAGTTTCTGTGAGTTCCAAACCGCGACCTACGCGTGAAAACAAACTAATACCTAAGTGATCTTCCAATGAAGAGAGTTGCCCACTGATAGTCTGTGGCGTCAGATGCAGTCTTTCACTGGCTCTGGCAATACCCCCTTCTTTAGCCACCACCCAAAAATAATGTAAGTGTTTATAGTTAACCATAGCGCCACCTTTACTTCGTTTTTTTCGAACAATATATAAATTATATTCGACTTTTATTGGCAATTAAAGATGCATATGATATTTAGTAACGAAATTAATTTAACTGTGTACGGAGAATTTTATGCAAATTGATATTCAATCACGCGGTTTTTCTTTAACCGACGCGTTACTTAGTTATTCAGAACAACGACTACTTTTTTCTATGTCCTATTTCAGTGCTCATATAAATAAAGTAATCGTTAGGCTATCAGACATCAATGGTCCACGTGGTGGCACAGACAAGCGCTGTCATTTGCAGCTAATTATTGGCGGCTTACCTGATATCGTTGTCGAAGACACAGAAGCCGATATGTATGCTGCTATCGACCGTGCAATGGATCGAGCTAGACGTACTGTAGCAAGAAAACTTGATCGACAACAAACGCTACTTAAGCAGAACCATCCCTTTTCATTAGAAGAAGAACAAGTCATCGCCCAGAGGTAAAAACATGAATACTATCAACACAATTAGAAACACAAGC
>WTCC01000228.1 GCA_013138755.1 Gammaproteobacteria bacterium | reverse complement strand
AAGTCACCGACAGCTATGTAATCGCCTATTATGGTAGGACGTGTTAATTTTCTGTATTCAAGCTTTTCCTGTTTCCATATAGTGGCTCCGTTTAACCTGTCCAACGCCCAGATATGTCCGTTGTCATCACTAGTGTACAAAACCTTTTCATCCAGAACGACGCCGGTGTGCGTTGAAAAGTCACGAGCCCACAAAAATTGCCCACGCTCAACGTCGATCGCTGCCACCCGGCCCTGGTAACTTGCCGCATATAGAACCCTGCCATACAGTTCAACATCACCATCAATATCGACCAGACGTTGAATTTCTGAACGACCGGTCGGAATCGCCAATGCGATATCCCAGACAACTTCACCGTTTTCTGGTGATATTGCAATTAATCTCCCGTCTGCGAGACCGGCAAAAATTTTATCGCGCGCAACCACCGGTTCGCTGCTACCGCGTAATGTCAGATCAGGTATTGCACGCTGATATTGCCAGCGGATTTTTCCACTCACTAAATCCAGACTTAGAATCTTTCCATCAACCGTTCTGATCACCGCTGAATCTTTATACAGTACCGGTCGAGCTAATACTTCACTAGGCACTCTTGTTCGCCAGAGTTCCCTTCGTTTTACAGCATCGATTGCGATCACATGACCATCTCTACTCGCCATCAACCAGATTTTCTCATTACCGCCAATGCCTGCACTTATGATTGAATCCAGTTCGATTTCTTCTTCAAAATCACCCGTTAACAAGCTGATGATATTGACGACACCGTCACGGCTTACCGTGACAGCAATCTTGTCTAATATAAGGGGTTGCAAAAAAACATACTGTTCTTCTGCTCCTGCGCCCGTCGAAGCATGCCAGTTAACATCCAGATAATGTTTTGTATAAAAAGGAACCAGCTCAGCTGGCTGATCCAGATTATCATCATCCGCACAGGCACTGATAAATAGCACCGCAAAAATCAGTAACAAGCAGCGATAAAAAGAAGGGGTAATAGTTTTATTCACAGAGAAATTTTTATAATGAAGAACTAGTAAATAGAGAATTTATATAAGATGTTGTTACTACAGATTACTATGCAACAATAAACTTCAGGCTGGCACCAGCATTAACTTCGCCTGAACCTAAGTTTTTTCGCTTTAACTTCAACCATTTTCCTGCAGAAGGACCGAGTAAAGTAATCGCTTTATCATAAGATGAACGTGCTTTTTCAATATTGCCTTTTGCCATATGCATATCGCCTTTAAGCTCTTCGTAATGCGCATCAAAAGATTCATCGTGCACCATATCTAACAATGCTGACACCTCATCATATTTTTTCTGCTCAAGATAAACGCTGGCCAGACGTAGATTAGCAATCTGCTTAGTCACTTCATCGGTAGCATTTTTGACCGCTGATGCAAGCTGCTCAGCAGCCATATCAATATTACCTTTCTCATATTCAGCTTTAGCCAGGGCTAGTGAAGACAATGCCGCATAAGGCGTATTAGAATACTCGTTAATTAAAGTATTGTTAATATCATTAACTTTATCATCGACCACGTTCATCATCACACTTTGCGCAACTTGCATATACAGATTGCTAGCCTGCACCAGATGATTCTGATTTTGATCAATGTAATAACGCCAGCCAAGTAAACCAGAGACGCCGACGAATACACCGATAATCAATGATGTCGCGTTTTCTTTCCACCAGTTCTTCAGGGCTGCAACTTGTTGTTCTTCTGTTTCGTAATCTATCATTTGTTATTTTCAACCTTCTACAATCATTGTGTATATTTTATTCAGTGGATCAGTTTTTCCCAGGCTCATTACTTATTTTCAGCCAAAAATTTATCTAGATCAGAAAAACTAACTGACATCTGATCTTTTTTCTCACGCAGGAATTTCACTGTTAGCTGCTCGTTACTTAATTCATCTTCACCAAGTATCAGCGCAATCTTAGCGCCACTCTTATCTGCTTTTTTCATCTGGCTTTTCATCGAACCGCCACCGCAGTGAACGATCATGGTTACATCTGAAATATTCTCCCTGATGCTTTCTGCTAGTTGCAAGCCCTTAAACTCACTGGCCTCACCAAGTAAGATCATGTAGACGTCGATCGTCTCAAGCTGATTTTCCTGCTGCGATTCCAGCAGAGCTAAAATACGTTCTACACCGAGCGCAAAGCCGATAGCAGATGTGGCTTTACCTCCGAGCTGTTCGACCAAACCATCATATCGGCCACCAGCACATATCGTACCTTGCGCACCTAGTTCATCAGTCACCCATTCGAAAACAGTCTTACAGTAGTAATCCAGTCCACGCACTAATCGTGGGTTAAGCGTGTACTCGACGCCGTTTGCTTCAAGGTTATCCGTTAGTTTACCAAATTGTTGACGAGATTCCTCGTCCAGATAGTCCATTAATTCAGGGGCAGCATCTAAAAGCTCCTTCATGGCAGGATTTTTGCTGTCTAATATACGTAAAGGATTTGTTTCCAGACGTCGGATACTGTCTTCATCCAGTGTCTCTTTGTGCTGGTTTAGGTAATCGACCAATACCTGCTTGTATTCAGCTCTCGCCTGGTTCGATCCTAGTGTATTAATTTCCAGACGAATGCCCTTTAAACCAAGTTGCTTCCATAATCTGGTACCGATCAAAATAAGTTCCGCATCGATATCCGGAGTACTTATGCCGTACGCTTCCACACCAA
>WTCC01000012.1 GCA_013138755.1 Gammaproteobacteria bacterium | reverse complement strand
ATACTGGATAAAACGTTATTCTGTAGTCACGGTTGCCTTTATGTTATCCAGTGCGGCATTCATGGTGTGCCAGGCCAGGGTTGCACACTTGATGCGTATGGGATACTCGCGCACGCCACTCAGAATATGTAATTTGAAATAGCTTTTATCCAGTTCTTCGCCGGTGGTTAACATGTTGTGCATATCACTGAACAGTTCACGCGCATCGGCAACCGACATTCCCTTGACCGCTTCGGTCATCAATGACGCTGAAGCGGTTGAGATCGCACATCCGGCACCGTTAAAAGAGGCGTCCTTGATGATGTTGTTTTCAACCTGCAGGTAAATATTGAAATCGTCGCCACAGATCGGATTAAAACCATGGGCATTGCACACCGGGTCTTGCGGGATGCGCATAAAATTTCGTGGCGCACGATTGTGATCCAGGATCATGTCTTCATAGAGTTGGCGCGATACATTCATTGCAGAGCCTCCTGTTGAATGTCGTCCAGATGCAGGCGTTGATTTACCCATTGTTCAATGCGCTTACGCAGAAGTGAATTCTGCATCTGCTGCAGCACCTGGCCGACAAAACCTTTGATCAGAAAACGTCGTGCGGTTTGCGGATCCAGCCCTCTTGAGCGCAGATAAAACAGCATGTCTTCATCGAGCTGGCCTACCGTTGCACCGTGACTGCATTTTACATCGTCTGCGTATATTTCAAGCTGGGGTTTGCTGTCCATTTCCGTTTTGTCTGATAACAGCAGGGTGTTATTGCTCTGCCCGGCATTGCTTTGTTGCGCATCCTTATGTACATAAACACGGCCGTTGAATACAACCCGTGATCTGTTATCGAGCACACCACGATAGTCCTGACGGCTGGTACATGCCGGGGCGGCATGTTCAATAAAAGTATGAAAATCCATGTGCTGCGATTCATCAGCGATGTATAAACCGTTGAGCTCACATTCAGCCCCCTGTTCAACCAGCCGTGTATGGATATCGCTGCGTACCAGTTTCCCGCCGGTTGAAATTATAAGTGAGGTGAAGTGTGAATCGCGTTGCTGTAATACGGTGTGACTGGCGATGTGCGAAGTGTGTTTGCTTTCCTGCTGTATTTTGATGTGTTCGAGTTTTGCGCCCAGTGCCAGCATGGTTTCACTGACGGCATCGACCAGCATGCTAACATGGCCCATGTTGGTTTGACTCAGGCTGGCATAGTGTTCGACCACGGTGGCCTGTGCGTGGTTATCAAGCAATATCAGGTTGCGCGGACATACCAGTAAACCATCGACAGCGGTGGTCAGGTACAGCACGTGTATCGGTTCCCTGACTTGTACATTTTTAAAAACATGCAGGTACAGGCCATCGTTAATCGATGCGGTATTGAGCGCGTTAAATCCATGTTCAGCAGGGTTTGCATAACGCGCCAGGTAAGGTTGTAACAGGTCCGGCCGGGTATCGATAACTTTTGCCAGGTTGATGATTTCAAACTGTGACTTATCATGGTTAAACGCCGATAACTGCGGTGCAAAACGACCGTTAACAAAGACGATGCGACAGTCTTCATCAAGGCTGAGAAACAGGTGCTCGATGTCCTCGTCCAGCAGACCGATGCAGGCACTGTCGCTTAAAGCAAATTCCTGTTCCAGCAGAGGCTGAATGTCGGTGTACTTCCAGTCCTCGTGTTTTTTGTGGGGAAAACCTTTTTCTGACAGGGTTAACAGCGCGGTCTCGCGCACCTGCTGCAACCAGGCCACATCCTGTCCCGGTAAGGCAGTACTTGTTTTATGCATTCTTTCGGTCAATGGGATGGTGCTCATGAAGCCTCCAGCCAGCCATAACCTTTGTCTTCAAGTTCTAAAGCCAGTGATTTGTTACCGGATTTAACGATGCGTCCGTCGCTCAGCACGTGAACAATATCGGGTACGATGTAGTCCAGCAAACGCTGGTAATGGGTAATAACAATGATGGCGTTGTTGTCGTTACGCAGTGCATTGACACCATCGGCAACAACTTTAAGGGCATCGATATCCAGCCCGGAATCGGTTTCATCGAGGATAGCCAGCCGCGGCTCTAACACTGCCATCTGGAAAATTTCATTGCGTTTTTTCTCGCCGCCGGAAAAGCCTTCATTGACGGCACGCTCCAGCAGTTTTTCATCCATTTTCACCAGCTCAGCCTTTTCATTAACGATTTGCAAAAAATCCATGGCGTCATATTCCGGCAGGCCCTGGTATTTTCGTTTTGCGTTGACTGCCGCTTTGATGAAATACACCATGTTAACGCCGGGGATTTCCACCGGGTATTGAAAGGCAATAAACAGACCTTCGCGCGCACGCTGTTCTGCCGGCATGGTCAGCAGATCGCTGCCGTTATATAACACGCTGCCATCATCCCGCTGGTAACCGTCACGTCCGGCAAGCACATTCGCCAGTGTGCTTTTTCCTGAACCATTGGGTCCCATGATGGCGTGGACTTCACCCGCTTTCACTTCAAGGTTGATGCCTTTGAGTATGGCTTTGTTTTCAACACTGACCTTGAGATTGCTGATTTTTAACATTATATGCTCCTATAATTACATACTAATGCGAACGTTGGATAGCCGACATGCTCGTCCGCCAGACGCCGTGAATACGACCTACACGGATGTAGGAAGTGCAGATATTGCAGGAGCAAATATCTGTCATCCCTGTAGGCTTGACGGTCGCGTCCCTGCGACCAACACTCACGCACGAGCATGTCGGCTATCTACTAAACTGTATAGTACTTGCAGCACATCGCTATACACTGAAACTTTCACCGCAGCCACACAGGTCTTTAGCATTCGGATTGTTAAATGTGAACTGGCGGCTCAGGCCTTCGCTGATAAAATCAATAACGGTGCCTTTGATGATCGGATAACTTTTTTTGTCAACGGCTATTTTTATATCCCTGTTGATTTCAAACACTTTGTCATTGACCCCGGTTTCATCAAGAAAACCGATGTCGTAGGCATAACCGGAACAGCCCAGGATTTTTACGCCCAGGCGCAAACCGATACCAAAGCCACGCTCGGTCAACATGGTGTAAACATGATCGATGGCCTGCTGAGTCATACAGATGTCATTTTTGTTCTTTACGGTATTCATCCGATGGCACCTTCGAGACTGATGTTAAGTAATTTCTGGGCCTCAACAGCAAACTCCATCGGTAATTCATTAAGCACCTGTTTACAGAAACCATTGACAATCATGGCGATGGCTTCTTCCTCATCAATGCCGCGCTGTTTGCAATAAAATAACTGGTCTTCGCCGATGCGTGAAGTGGTGGCTTCGTGTTCCACGCGGGCACTGTGGTTGCGCACTTCCATGTAAGGGAAGGTATGGGCGGCACATCGGTCACCGAGTAATAATGAATCACACTGGGTGTGATTACGCGCACGGTCTGCATTGGGCGAAATGCGCACCAGTCCGCGGTAGGCGTTCTGACCAAAACCGGAAGAAATGCCTTTAGACAGGATGGTGCTGCGCGTGTTTTTGCCGATGTGTATCATCTTGGTACCGGTGTCGGCCTGCTGATAATTCGCGGTCATGGCCACCGAATAGAACTCACCGATGGAGTTGTCACCACGCAATAAACAGCTCGGGTATTTCCAGGTAATGGCTGAACCGGTTTCTACCTGGGTCCAGGAGATATGCGAGTTATCGCCACGACAGTCACCGCGTTTGGTGACAAAGTTGTAAATGCCGCCTTTGCCATTTTTATCACCCGGATACCAGTTTTGCACGGTAGCATATTTGATGGTGGCGTCTTTCAGCGCGATCAGTTCGACCACCGCAGCGTGTAACTGGTTTTCATCACGCATCGGCGCAGTACAGCCTTCCAGATAACTGACATAACTGCCTTCGTCAGCAATGATCAGGGTGCGTTCAAACTGCCCGGTATTGGCCTGATTAATACGAAAATAGGTCGACAGCTCCATCGGGCAGTGTACGCCTTTGGGGATGTAACAGAACGAACCATCAGTGAATACGGCTGAATTGAGGGTGGCGAAAAAATTATCTCGATAGGGCACCACCGTGCCCAGGTACTGTTCAATCAGATCCGGGTGATTTTTTACCGCTTCTGAGAACGAGCAGAAGATAATGCCGAGTTCTGCTAACTCACTCTGGAAGGTGGTAGCCACCGAGATACTGTCAAACACCGCATCAACCGCCACCCCGGCCAGACGCTTTTGCTCGCCCAGCGGAATGCCGAGTTTTTTGTAGGTGTTGAGCAGTTCCGGTTCGATTTCATCCAGACTTTTGGGGGCGCCACTGCTGGATTTAGGTGCTGAATAATAGGAGATGGACTGATAGTCGATCTCCTCGTGGTGAATACTGGCCCAGTGGGGTTCTTCCATGCCCAGCCAGCTGTGATAGGCCTTCAGGCGCCATTTTAGTAAAAATTCGGGTTCGTTTTTTTAGCAGAAATGAAACGGATAACGTCTTCATTGCGGCCCGGAGCGACCGTATCGGCTTCTACTTCCGTGACAAAACCGTGCTGATATTCCTGTTCTACCAGGCGCTGAATGTCCCGGTTGCTTTTCATGGTTGTGTTACCTCGACCGATTAATTAACC
>WTCC01000070.1 GCA_013138755.1 Gammaproteobacteria bacterium | reverse complement strand
ACCGAAATTCAGATTAGATCTGGCTATGAGAAAGAGTCTGATAATTTTGATGACGGTTTTGATCCGTTAGAGATGGATCAATATTCAACACTGCAGCAGTTAACACGAAGTTTGAGTGAAACGGCTGCTGACGTTGAGAGTATCAATGAGATTTTGACTGAGATTACCCGTGACTCGGAAACATTATTGTTGCAGGAGTCTAGAGTAAGTAGTGATCTGCAAGAAGGTTTGATGCGTACCAGAATGGTGCGTTTTGGTGGACTGTCCTCTCGTTTAAGACGAATCGTTCGTCAGGTGGCAAGAGAGTTAGGAAAAGAGATCGAGTTGGAAATCGATGGCGAAAACAGTGAAGTCGATCGTACTGTATTAGACAGAATTATTGCGCCACTAGAACATATGTTGCGTAACGCTGTTGCACACGGCATAGAGAACCCGGATGCACGCAGAGTGTTGGGTAAAAAAGAAACCGGCAAGATCTTAATCGCGGTAGATCGTCAGGGATCTGATGTCGTCATAAATGTAAAAGATGATGGCGCAGGTATTGATGCTGGCAAGGTCCGACAAAAAGCAGTGTCTCTGGGACTTCTGACAGAAGACTCAAAATTATCTGATCGCGATGTATTACAATTTATCTTACACGCCGGATTCAGTACTGCCGATGAAGTGACACAGGTTGCTGGTCGTGGCGTGGGTATGGATGTTGTTGATAGTGAGATAAAACAGTTGGGCGGTGTGCTTGAGATCGAAACCGTACAAGGTAAAGGTACTGAATTTAATATCCGTTTGCCACTTACATTAGCAATCAATCAGGCGCTGTTAGTAAGTGCTGCCGATGATGTGTACGCGGTGCCGCTATCAAGTATTGAAGGTGTTGTCCGGATTACCGGTCTTGAGCTGCAGCGTTTTTATGATAGTGAAAATAGCCATTATGAGTTCAATGGCGTTGAATATGAATTAAAACATCTTGGTGGTCTGTTAACAGGTCAGCAGTCTAATTACTCCAAACAATTGCAGTTATTCCCTGTCCTGCTGGTAAATGTAGGTGATCAGCACTTTGCTCTACATGTAGAAGATTTGCTTGGTCGTCGTGAGATAGTTGTTAAACCAGTTGGTATGCAGATAGGCTCGGTACATGGTATTGCTGGTGCAACTATTCTTGCTGATGGACGAGTGGTTCTCATTCTAGAGATGTCTGCACTGGTCGTATCAGATAGTCTGTTCAAGTCGAATGCTATAAATGATGTTATCGAAAGTGCGGTAGTCGATGAAGTGAAAACTGTTATGGTGGTAGATGACTCTATTACTATTCGTAAGATTACTGAACGCATGCTGAAACGCTATGGTATCGAGGTCGTACTGGCAAAAGATGGCGTTGATGCAACGAATCTATTACAAGAAAACATACCTGACCTGATGTTGTTAGATATTGAGATGCCGAAGATGGATGGTTTTGAAGTTGCTAGTTATGTGAGGAATGATGATCGTTTGAAAGATATTCCGATTATCATGATCACCTCTAGAACAGGTAGTAAGCATAAAGAAAAAGCAATGAAGATCGGCGTCGATCAGTATCTTGGTAAACCGTTCCAGGAAGATGATCTAATCAGTAACATCAACGCAATTCTGAGTACATCGTTCTAATCGATTGAAAGAGACTTAATCATGGCTGAAGATACAGAATCAATTAAATGCGTAATTTTTACACTGCGTAAGGAAAACATACTTGTACCAAATGCTTTAGTCGCTGAAATTGTTTCTGTCAAAGATATCGAAGACACTGATCATGCGGAAAGCTGGTATATGGGCCGTATGGAATGGCGTGGTACTGATGTGCCTCTATTATCTTTCGATGCAGCTGGTGGTGCGTCAGTCAGTAAAGTAAATCTGAATACTCAGGCAGTCGTATTATATGCGGTTGGTAAAGATGGTAATGTGAACTCGCATCCTTATCTAGGTCTGGTGATGTCCGGGGTTCCACATGTCAGTCGATTCACGCGTGAACAGATTAAGCTCAATGATGTTGTTACTGAAGATCATCCTATGGTCTCTCAGAGGGTAAGGATCAACGGGGCAAGTATCAGTATTTTAGATGTTGATGCCATGGTTGATATGGTCGCTGAGATAGCTGCGTAAAAAATCATCTAGAAGTCACCTCGTAATATCTGAAGAGCGCTGATCACTGCCGGTCCTGCCGTTTCGGTTCGTAAGATTCTTGGGCCACAACTAACACTCATAAAATTTTTACTTTCTAGAAATAGAAGTTCGTCGTCATTTAGTCCGCCTTCTGGGCCAATCATTATATCTATTCTGTCATGTGCTCTATCATTATGCATCTTGTCTATATTTTTAAGAGAGATTTCAGCTGCGGGACTTAATGTGATCTTTAGTGTGTCCTGTTTGATCGACTGATTGATATCATTTAATAGAATCACGTCTGTAATCTCAGGAATAGTGCAGCGGCCTGATTGTTCGCAAGCGCTGATAGCAACTTTACGCCAGTGGCTCAATTTCCTGGTGAGTTTATCTTTGTTTGTTTTTAGATTTGAGCGTTTGCAGATGACAGGAATTATCTTGTAGACACCAAGCTCTACCGATTTTTGAATGGTTGTTTCCATTCTGTCCTGGCGTGATAATCCCTGGATGAGTGTTATTTTTAAGTTGGACTCGTTATTGACTTCGGTTCTAGATTCTATGGATAAAAGAGTTTTTTTACTATTTATATCGAGAGTTGTGCATTGATAATCAAAACCATCCCCGTTAAATAATACTACCGGGTTGTCAATTTTTGATCGTAGTACACGAATTAGATGGTTAGAGCTATCTTTTCCCAGAAAGGTGGTTTCACCACATGTTAAGTTTTCTGGGTGATATAGACGTATGATGCGCACGGGGAAATTTAAATAGAGAGATTTTTCCAGATGGCATTCGTTGCGCCAGCTTGATTTAACGTGTAGAAGTGTAAGCCCGGTGCGCCCTGTTGTAGGAGCTGATTGCATAAGTTACTGGTTACATCGAGTCCGAAGGAGCGCAGACTCTCTTTGTCATCAGCGTAGGCTTCTAATTGCTTTCTTATCCAGCGTGGAATTTCAGCGCCACAGATATCTGAGAATCTTATCAGACTAGCATAGTTAGTAATGGGCATGATGCCAGGTGTGATCGGTATGTTTATGTTTTCACGCTGACAGTTATCGATGAAACGTGAATAAGCATCGATGTTATAAAAGTACTGTGTGATTGCGCCATCTGCACCAGCGGCTACCTTGCTCTTAAAGTGTTCAAAATCACTTTGTGGCGATACTGATTCGGGGTGGTATTCCGGGTAGGCGGCTACTTCGATAGTGAAATGATTACCTGTAGTTTCACGGATAAAAGAGACTAACTCATTGGCGTGAGAAAATTCTTTAGTTGATTCACCGGATTCGGGTATGTCGCCACGGAGTGTGACCATGCGTGATATGCCGAGGCTTTTATACAGTTCCAGTAGTTCTTTAATCTGTTGTTTACTGGAGCCAATACAAGAGATATGAGGTGCGACATTGATGCCTTTTTTAGACAGTAATGTAACTGTTTCTAGTGTACTTTCTCGTGTCGTACCACCGGCACCAAAGGTAACGGAATAGTAGGCAGGTTGAAACACATCATTCAATGTTTGCTGTGTTACCAGTAATTTTTCAACACCGGCTTCCGTGCGCGGTGGAAAAAATTCACAGCTCAGCACAGCAGAGCTATTAGTGGTGCTCATAATTAATACTCAACATGTTCAGTGGCCAGCTATAACGAATAAAGACATTAGTAGCGATAATGCTCAGGCTTAAACGGACCGTCAACAGGTACATTGATATAGTCAGCTTGCTCTTGTGATAAAGCGGTTAAATTAGCACCCACTTTATTCAGATGTAAGCGCGCGACTTTTTCATCAAGTTTTTTCGGTAGGATATAAACTTGATTTTCGTAGTCATCACTATTTTTGTAGAACTCTATCTGTGCCATAACCTGATTGGTGAACGAAGCTGACATAACGAAGCTTGGGTGGCCTGTAGCGCAACCCAGGTTGACCAGCCGACCCTTGGCCAGGATGATGATTCGTTTGCCATCAGGAAAAATCACATGGTCGACCTGTGGTTTGATCTCAATCCATTCGTATTTCTCTAGTGAGCCGATGTTAATCTCGGAATCAAAGTGTCCGATATTGCAAACGATGGCTTCGTTCTTCATCGCAGTCATATGATCGTGATCGATTACATTAACGTTACCTGTGGTAGTAACGAAGATATCACCCATGGCTGCCACATCATCCATCTGTACGACACGATAACCTTCCATTGCCGCTTGCAGGGCGCAGATAGGATCAATTTCGGTGACCCATACAGTAGCGCACATGCCACGGAAAGCCTGTGCGCAACCCTTACCAACATCGCCATAACCAAGAACGACACAGATCTTGCCGGCAATCATCACATCCGTCGCGCGTTTGATACTGTCGATCAGTGATTCACGACAGCCATACAGATTATCAAACTTAGATTTTGTTGCAGAATCATTCACGTTCATTGCAGGGAATAGTAACTCATTGTTTTCCTGCATCTCGTATAGGCGATGGACACCTGTGGTGGTTTCTTCGGTGACGCCTTTAATACTGGTTGCAATGTCCTGCCAGGTGCTCGAACCGTCGGAGATAGTGCGGCGTAAGACATCAAGGATTGCGGCGTATTCTTCATTGTCATCATCTTTCGTTGCCGGGATAGCGCCAGCTTTTTCAAACTCGGCACCTTTGTGAACCAGCAAGGTAGCATCACCGCCATCATCCAGGATCATATTGGGTAATTTGCCATCAGGCCATAATAAAGCTTGTTCGGTGCACCACCAGTATTCTTCGATGGTCTCGCCTTTCCATGCGAATACAGGAATACCCTGATCTGCGATCGCTGCAGCAGCATGATCTTGTGTTGAGAAGATGTTGCAGGAAACCCAGCGAACTTCAGCCCCTAGAGCGATTAGTGTTTCAATCAAAACGGCAGTCTGGATAGTCATGTGGATGCTGCCCATGATGCGACAGCCGGCTAGAGGTTGTTCTGTACCGTATTCTTCACGTAATGCCATCAGACCCGGCATTTCAGTTTCTGCAATACGGATTTCTTTGTGGCCCCACTCGGCCAGTGAAATGTCAGCGACTTTGTAGTCATTTGTTGAATTTGTATCTACGACGGCATTCATGCTCATCTCCTAATTGTTTAAATTTAAGAAATGAGCGCCGTTGTTATAAAGATACCTTAGGCTAGTGTCTGAATGAAAATAGCCCGTAGCGAGGCTGATTCAGACACTAGTTGAGGATTCTTGCTTCTGAGCCTGACAGATATGTGAATCTGATGCAGCGCTCCTCAGAATTAGTGGGTGAATTATATCCCAGCTGCGTCCTTTAATGCATCTGCTTTATCAGTTTTTTCCCAGGTAAATTCGGGCTCTTCACGTCCAAAATGTCCATATGCGGCAGTTTTCTTGTAAATAGGGCGTAATAAATCCAGCATATCGACAATGCCGCGTGGTTTTAAATTAAAGTGTTCACTGATCAAAGTAACGATTTTTTCATCAGATATCTTGCCTGTGCCAAACGTTTGTACGGATATAGACGTTGGGTCAGCGACGCCGATTGCGTAGGAAACCTGAACTTCACATCTATCGGCTAAACCTGCTTCGACAACATTTTTGGCTACATAACGACTTGCATAGGCGGCAGAACGGTCAACTTTTGACGGGTCTTTGCCAGAGAATGCACCACCACCATGACGAGCCATGCCGCCATAAGTATCAACAATAATTTTACGACCAGTTAAGCCACAATCACCAACTGGGCCGCCGATAACGAATCGACCAGTAGGGTTAATATGGTATTTAGTTTCAGCTGTTAATAGCTCTTCTGGTAATACATGCTTAATAATGTTTTCCATCACCGCATTGACCAAATCTTCTTGTTTGATATCAGGGTTATGCTGAGTTGAAAGTACAACCGTATCAATCGCTACTGGCTTGTTATCTTCATAGATAAAAGTAACTTGAGATTTAGCATCTGGGCGTAACCAAGGTAAAACACC
>WTCC01000176.1 GCA_013138755.1 Gammaproteobacteria bacterium | reverse complement strand
AAACTGATAACGTCATACCACTACTATTAAAAGCCGATGTAATGCTATGTGATACCTCATCAATTTTGCAGGAATTTCTTATCTTAAAAAAACCGGTAGTCACCTTCAATAACAGGCTGCCGGACGACTGTATGATAAACGTAACTACACCTGAGGAAATTTTACCAGCCTTGAACACCGCCCTATCGAGGCCAGATGCGCTAATGAAAAAGATACAACGCTATTCTGAGCAACTACACCCCTATCATGATGGAAAGTCCAGTGAAAGAGTGTTAGATGCCGTAGACTGGTTTATTGATGAGGGACATAAGAATCTCAAGCGAAAGTCTATCAGTCTAATACGAAAAATAAAAATCAGAAAAAAACTAAAGTATTACTGGATGTGACAATAAGGATTCACGAAGACCCAACAACCCAAAAATAACAAACTCAACGCTTCGAAAAATACTTTTCCCATTCTGCTAATACCGCTTTGGTTTGAATTCCACCCATGCCATGCCATGATGCCCAACTTTTCTGCTGCTCAAGTAAATCCTCTGATGGCGGTAAAGACGTTTCGCCACTTATACACTGGACGATACTTTCTGTGCTGCGCGGTCGGTCGCGTGCTGGATTGGTTTCCCCAAATAAAACCAAAACGGGACAATCCACAGCTGCCGCCATATGAGCAGGACCAGTATCAACACTGATACAACTATGAGCCAACTGCAACACTGCCGCTAACCTGCGAATACCCACATCCTGATAGGCAGCTAAAACCAAAGAATTTTTTGCCAGACTCACAACCTCATCAATCAAACCACCTTCATGAGGAGTGCCGACCAGAATCACCGGTATCTTATGCTGCTGCGCGATGTAACGCGCGACCTCAGCCCAATGCCCTGCTGGCCAGAATTTAGTATTAGAAGCACGCCTTGGATCACCTACTCGCATGGTTTTTTTATTGCCAATCTGCATTACTACATAATTTTTCACATCCAGCTTACGCTGTGCAAGCCAATGCTCAGCATCAGTGCGCTCGTCTTCCGATACGGCAAGCTCCCAGTTTACTCGGTCCATATCTGGTAGTGGTAATACGGAATCACTGCCACTAAGCTGCTGTGCGGCAACCTGCAACCACTCTTCACCAACATGAATAACTGCTTCACTTGCTGTTAACGGCGTGCTGATATACTGCGAGACAAAACCACTTCGTTTCAGTAAAGGCAGGATATGTTTGTTCTGCCCGAATATCCAGCAAGGACCTACGCCACGTTGTTTTAGAGATTTGACCAAATGACGTTTATCAGGATTAAGCCGATATGGCTTATTGCGGCTTTTGAGCACATGCACCTCACCCACATAAGGCAGATGTGCAAATAAATCACTGCTCCAGCCACCAGCAGCAATCACATCACAAGGATGACCGCTTTTCTCTGCGAGGTATTTCAAGGCAGGTGTGCATGCCACCATATCACCAAGTGCGCCAAGCCGGCACACCAGTGGAACGTTCGTTGTATTCAAAGCGCCAAGGTTGGACATATTACTGATCTGTTCTGAGGATCACATTCTATATAGAACACGATAATGTTTGGAATTAGATAACATTTGTACTTTCTAGATACTGACACATCCCTATCTTCGATGGAATAATTAATCTCAGTTGGTCTTGCAACAACTTGCACAAACATCGGGCTTTCAAATAGTATTGAATAAAAATTCAATCTTGTAGACTTGGATAGTTGCGGTTATTATGCAAATCTCTTTCCGATTCAGATGTTTTTAGCATCTAATAATTTCATATGACCAATATTCAAATACCCATCTCTCCAGGTGAGTTACTCGACAAAATCACTATTCTTCAAATCAAAGCGGAACGGATCGAAGACCCCTCTAAGGTGAAAAATGTAAAGGCAGAGCTCGATTTATTATTAAATATATGGGCTCAAACTGTTACCAATGACGCTGAAATCGAGGCGCTAACGAAAGAATTAATGAGCATCAACAAAAAACTCTGGATAATAGAGGATGATATTCGTGATGAAGAAAGAAACAAGAAATTTGGCGAAAGGTTTGTCGAACTAGCCCGAAGCGTTTACATTGTAAACGATGATCGAGCGAATGCTAAGAAAAAAGTGAATCTGTATTTAAACTCAAGTATCGTCGAAGAAAAATCTTATCAAGATTATAAATAGCCACTCTTTAAATAAGTGAGCGGCTTACTTACGACTTTCTGCGAAGCGACCACAACGCTGCATACTTATTGAAAGCAGCTTGGCTGTATATCACTGCCATTAAAAAACCGACGCTGCCATCCAAAAAACCACGGCGCAATATATATACTTGAAAAAACACCAGAACAGCGCGAACTGAGGCTCCCAGTAAACCACCTCCGGTGACGCCAGCCTCATAACGCTTTTTACCCCCTAACCAGGCGTATAAGCTATTTTTATATAACAAGTGTTCATAATCTCTTATTGAGTAATGCAATAAACGATTTTTTAATTTTCTAACTTTACCCTCAGAAAAAATGACTTTTTCGTGAACGATATCCTCGGTAAACCTGGCACCTTCACGACGAAACAACCTTGTAACATAACGCGAACTACGACCATAGTTTAACTGCTTGCCAAATAACACGACTGCCCATTTGGTTTTGAAAGCAACTTCGACCGGATCATTATCTAGAACCGTTTTAATCTCATCAGCTAATTCTGGCGTTAGACGCTCGTCTGCATCGATTGCCAACACCCAATCACCAACTGCTTTTTCTAAAGCTCGCTGCTTTTGGATACCGAAACCAGGCCAGTCTGTTACAAAAACTTTATCGGTAAATTGTTTGCAGATTTCAACGGTTCTATCATCGCTGCCACTATCAAGGATGATTATTTCATCAGCGATAGCTGCGACAGAAGAAAGACAGTCAGCGATTCTGTCTTCTTCATTTTTAACTATGACGGTAACCGAGAGAGTCATTACTCTAATTAATCAATTAAAATATATTCTGCACCACAATATGGGCACTTAGCACTGCCCGTTTCCTCTACAGGAATATATACCTGCGGATGAGAGTCCCATAAAGATGAGCCATTCATCGGGCAATGTACCGGTAATATATCACGGGTAACCTCAACACGAGTATCCTGGTTTGGCGTGTCTAGACCTTCCTGAGTTGCAGTGTGTGGATTTGTCATATTCAACTCCAATTTTTATACATAAGTTAACCAATCTGGATGCACATCCAGACGCCCATGCACCAAGTCAAAATACATGGTCTGTAATTTTTCAGTTATAGGTCCACGAGAACCATTACCAATTGAGATGTCATCTATCTCACGAATAGGCGTTACCTCAGCTGCCGAACCGGTAAAAAACACCTCATCAGCATCATATAATTCTTCAATTTTAATGATTTTTTCAACAACATCATAACCCAGCTCTTTCGCCAGGGTGATGATAGTGTTTCGTGTAATACCATTTAACGAAGCGGTAAGTGTCGGCGTGTACAGAACACCGTCTTTAATCATAAAGATATTTTCACCACTGCCTTCAGCGACATTACCTTTACTGTCTAACAACAATGCTTCATCATAACCTTTGCTCATAGCCTCATCGAGTGCCAGCATAGAGTTAATGTAATTACCGTTGGCTTTTGCAAGATACATACTCGG
>WTCC01000311.1 GCA_013138755.1 Gammaproteobacteria bacterium | reverse complement strand
AGATCAGAAACGAGCAGCATTTCACCGAGCCACCACCAAGATTCACCGAAGCGAGTCTGGTTAAAACGCTTGAAGAATACGGCATAGGTCGCCCATCAACCTACGCTAACATCATCACCACTTTGATCAGTCGCAATTATGTCGAACTTGAAAGCCGGCGCTTCACCGCCACAGATATCGGCAAAATTGTTACTCGCTTCTTAACTGAGCATTTTGAAAAGTACGTCGATTACGATTTCACTGCCAATCTGGAAGATGCATTAGACAGTATCTCTCGTGGTGAAAGCGAATGGGTCCCATTATTAAAAGAGTTCTGGACACCATTTAAAGCACAATGTGAAGACAAAGATGAAAACGTCAGCCGTGCCGATGTCGCGCAGTCTCGCCACATTGGTACTGACCCAAAAACAGGTAAACCTGTCAGCGTACGCATGGGGCCATACGGCGCTTTTGTCCAGATCGGTGACAAAGACGATGAAGAGAAACCCGCTTTTGCCAGCTTAAGACCCGGCATGAAGATGGATGATGTCGACATGGAGACCGTCGATTTCCTCATGCAGCTACCTCGCGATCTAGGTGAAACACCAGAAGGTGAGGCACTATCGACCAACTATGGTCGTTTCGGCCCCTATATAAAATATGCCAGTAAATTTGTGTCGATCAATAAAGAGTATCAAGACAAAGGCATCGACCCATACAATGTCACCTACGAACAAGCGATGGAACTGGTTACCGTTAAGAAAGAATTTGATGCCAATAAACACATCAAGAACTTCCCGGGCACAGACATCGAAGTGTTGAACGGTCGCTGGGGACCTTACATCACCGACGGATTAAAGAACGCGAAGATACCGAAAGACAAAGAACCTTCATCATTAACTCAAAAAGAATGTGAAGAATTACTTGCTGCTGCACCGTTCCGTCGCGGTAAGAAAAAGAAAGTTGCTAAGAAAAAAGTTGTGAAGAAAAAAGCAGCTAAAAAGAAAACAGCAAAGAAGAAAGCTGTTAAGAAAAAAACCACTAAGAAAAAGGCAGTTAAAAAGAAAACGGTCAAAAAGAAAGCTGCCAAAAAAGACGAGTAGTTAATTCATGCCCAGTGATTTTTCTATCCGTCATGCGGCACACATCATCCGGCTAGGCGGCGTAATCGCCTACCCCACTGACACCATCTATGGTCTCGGTTGCGACCCGTACAACCAACAGGCAGTCGAGTTAATCAACACTATCAAGCAACGTCCGCTCGACAAACAATTCATCTTGTTAGCCTCTGACATCGGTCAGATAAGACCGCTGCTCCAGATAGATGACAATCAAGAAAAAATGATTGAACAGAACACCGAACCGACCAGCTGGGTAGTAACCGCTAACCAGAGAGCCCCTGCCTGGCTAGTCGATGAAAACAACACTATAACGATTCGCGTCAGCAAGCACACCAACATAGAACGTTTATGCAGTGCTCTGGGGCATGCCATCATCTCTACCAGTGCAAACGTGTCGGGAAAACGACCCGCCAGAAACACACTGGAGCTGCATAAATATTTCCACGGCTGCGTCGACAAGATCCTTGTCTCTGATCAAGAGCAGATGGCCAGACCATCAAAAATAATTCGCCTATGCGATAATGAAATCATCAGACACTAAAAATAATCCCTATGAACACTACAGACACCCCAGACATCGAGTCAGTCAAAACTTATCTCATCAACCTTCAACAAAAAATTTGCACCGCGCTTGCAGAAGAAGATGGCGGTAAAGACTTTATCGTTGATAAATGGGACAGAGAAGGTGGTAACGGTGGCGGCATTACTCGCGTCTTAAGTCACGGCAATGTCTTCGAACAGGCCGGTGTTAATTTCTCCCACGTAACAGGAGATCAGCTACCAGCATCAGCAACTGCACACAGACCCGAACTAACCGGAAGACAATTTCAGGCGATGGGCGTTTCTTTAGTGATACATCCTAAGAACCCAAACATCCCGACCTCACATGCCAACGTAAGATTTTTTATTGCGACTAAAGATAACGAAGACCCTGTCTGGTGGTTTGGCGGAGGCTTTGACCTGACACCTTATTATGGTAATGAAGAAGACTGTATCCACTGGCATAATATCGCTAAAAAAGCCTGCGAACCATTTGGCAGCGGCACATACGAGAAATACAAAACCTGGTGCGATGATTACTTTTATATAAAACATCGTGATGAACAGCGCGGTATCGGCGGACTGTTCTTCGACGACTTAAACGAAGAAGGTTTTGAAAAAAGTTTCTCATTCATGCAGAGTGTGGGCGATCATTACATCGATGCCTACCTGCCGATCGTACAGAATAGAAAAAACGACCCCTACACCGATGCACAACGAGAATTCCAGTTATATCGTCGTGGCCGTTATGTGGAGTTCAATCTGGTCTATGACCGTGGCACACTATTTGGTTTGCAGACCGGCGGCCGGACAGAATCTATATTGATGTCTCTACCACCCATCGTCCATTTTGAATACAATAAGACGATCGAAAAAAATTCCGAAGAAGAAAAGCTTTATGAATATTACCTAAAGCCTAAAGACTGGCTCAAATAATATCTGCCGGCACCTTCACTACTGATTCCAGTTAGCGCTACTGACTATATTTCTGATGCAACTTTATGACGTTACAGGACGGTAGTTTGGTCAGTGGCGTAGAAATATAATGACCCTGCACTTTATCGACACCACATATTTTTAGCAGTCTTACGATTTCCGGACTCTCCACATATTCTGCAACCGTGTACCTACCCAGTGAATGAGCTACATCATTCATCGCTGTAACGATAGCTCTGTCAGTCGCTCCTCGCGCCATACTGCTGACGAATTGCCCGTCGATCTTCACATAGTCTGTAGGCATATTTTTTAATTGTGAGAATGAACAGAAACCTGAACCGAAATCATCTAGTGAGAAACGGCAACCAATTTTTCTTAATTCATTAATGAAGTCATTTGCCTGTTCAAGATTAGCAATCGCACTGGTTTCTGTTATCTCAAAAGTCAGCGACCGCGGATTAACATCGTATTTTTCTATAAGCGCTTTAATTTCATCAAGTGATTCATC
>WTCC01000234.1 GCA_013138755.1 Gammaproteobacteria bacterium | reverse complement strand
TCAGTAGAGCCAGATCTTTTCTGACCAGTGCGGCAGATTGATCAAACATGGCTTGTTCTGCGTCGTTCATATCGAGCTCGATGATGTCTACTACACCGTTTTGTCCGAGCATTGCCGGAACGCCGATGGCGATGTCTTCATGGCCGTATTCGCCTTCAAGCAAACACACAGTGGGTAGTATGCGATTACGATTATGGACGATGGAATCAACCATCTCAGTAACTGAGGCAGCGGGTGCATCGTATGCGCTGCTATTTTGTCTTAAGGCGAGGATTTCGGCACCGCCATTTCGTGTGCGTTCAACGATAGCATCCATTCTTTCTTTTTCGATAAATTTTTCAACAGGGATACCAGCAATCGTGCAGTAACGTAACATCGGTACCATGGTGTCGCCATGTCCACCGAGCACCATGGTATTGATATCCATGTTGGAAAATCCAGTTTCCATCGCGATAAAACTTGCCATGCGGCTGGAATCTAGCACACCTGCCTGCCCGAATACGCGATTACGTGGCCAGCCGGTTTTAATGAAAGCGTGATAGGTGATCACATCGACCGGATTGGTAACAAATAACAGGATTGCGTCCGGTGCATATTTTATTGCGCCATCTACGATTCCATCTATGATCGGGATATTGGTAGATAAAACATCCGAGCGTGACATACCGGGTTTGCGTGGCAGGCCAGCAGTAATAATGATGATGTCAGAGTCGGTCATCAATGCATGATCTGTAGTGCCGATCAAGCGCGTGTCGTATTCAAAGATAGGAGCAACTTCCTGGATATCCAATGCTGCACCTTTTGCTGCGCCTTCATGTATATCCAGTAAGATAATTTCACGACACAGATTTTTAGCAGCAATAAATTGAGCCGTTGATTCACCGACCCGTCCTGCGCCGACTATGGTAATTTTATTCATGAAGAACTCCTGTTACTAACCGATAAATTCTAATTATTAACTTATGTATAGCAGTTAAGTTAAATGACATAAATAATTATTAGAAATTCATTCAAAAGCATAAAAAAGCCTGCCGTTATTATTAATAACGACAGGCTAGTAGTTCAGTTAGTTAGGCTGAAAATGTATTAGGCTTCTTTTAACTTTTTACTGTCTTTAGGGAAAACTTTAGCAACACCAGTAGCGATAGCCGCTTTTGATACTGCGCGTGGAATGGTATCGAGCAAGCGTGGGTCGAGTGGTTTAGGAATGATGTATTCAGGTCCAAACATCATAGTGTCTAGCCCATAGGCATCTAAAACTTCTTGTGGCACGGGCTCACGAGTGAGCTCGGCAAGCGCATGGACGGCTGCAATCTGCATCTCTTGGTTGATGCAGTTTGCGCGTACGTCCAGAGCACCTTTAAAGATGTAAGGGAAACCTAAAACATTATTAACCTGATTCGGGTAATCGCTGCGTCCAGTACCCATGATCAGGTCATCGCGGGTCATGTGAGCAAGCTCGGGTAAAATTTCGGGATCGGGGTTGGATAAGGCAAATACCACCGGTCGCGGCGCCATGGTCGCCAGCATTTCTGGTGACAATAGATCAGGACCTGATACACCGATAAAGACGTCAGCTCCATCCATCGCGTCAGCTAATGTGCGTTTCTCGGTATGTACCGCGAAAGCCTTTTTATACTTATTTAAGTCTGTGCGTTCACTCTGAATGATACCGTTGCGGTCAATCATGAATAATTTTTCAGGATCAGCACCCAGGCCTTGCAATAGCTTCATCGAGGCAATGCCTGCGGCGCCAGCACCAAGACAGACGACGCGGACATCTTCGATCTTCTTGTGTTGGATCTCCAAAGCATTTATTAAGGAGGCGGCAATGATTATGGCCGTACCGTGTTGATCATCATGGAACACAGGAATATCCAACTGTTCGATGAGCGCTTCTTCGATTTCGAAGCAAGCTGGCGCGGCGATGTCTTCTAAGTTAATGCCACCGAAGGTCGGTGCAATATTTTTTACGGTTCTGATGAAGTCTTCTGTCGAATCGGCGTTAACTTCGATATCAAAAACATCGATATCGGCAAATGCTTTAAACAATACACCTTTACCTTCCATTACAGGTTTGCCAGCCAGTGCGCCGATGTTGCCGAGACCGAGCACTGCAGTACCATCGGTGATAACCGCAACCAGATTGCCTTTAGCTGTGTAGTCGTAAGCGGTTTCTTCATCACGATGAATCGCACGGCAGGGTTCGGCTACACCAGGGGTGTAGGCTAACGAAAGATCAAGCTGAGTCTTACAGGGCTTGGTTATTTCTGTCGCTATCTTTCCTGGTTTAGGATTAGCATGATAGTCCAGTGCTTGTTGTTTGAAACGTTGGGGCATGGTGTTCGACGATTAAAATGGAAATAGGACGGCCATGTTAGCATTTTTACTCTGAAAGTTCGAGTTAGATGTTAAAAATCAGTGGCTTAGAGTTGCCTAGGCATTCTGCAATTATCTGCAGGAATAGGATGAGGCTAGTTGGATGGATAAAGGATGCCGTATACGCAGGTAAAAAGGGGTGGATTTCTTGCTCTTGTTTAACCAGCCGCGAACAATAATGGTTTGGTTGACCATGTTATTTATTTTTTTAAGGTCAAACAGCTTTTGGTCTTTAGGCCGTATACCAATAGTGAGTGTATCGTTGAGGTTAAGCCATACGCCTTTACTGTCCGTTTTGATGCTGTTGACCACGCCTTTAATTAAATGAAATCCTGAATGTTTTTTATTCAGATTTTTTGCTTCGAGGATGGCGGAATCCGCCCATAAGCCTATTTTACTGCATCTGGCTGAGCGTTCGCTCTCGAGGTAGCAAGCAGCAAATAGTGTGTTTGGCGGTATCGTTATGACGCTGGCCAGGCCACGTTCTAAAATGACGGCTTGAACATTAGTGCCATCGGCCAGAAAAGTATGTGCTAAAAAGCGACCGTAG
>WTCC01000028.1 GCA_013138755.1 Gammaproteobacteria bacterium | reverse complement strand
CGTCGTTATGATTATGTGGTTGCACTTCGTGCAGTAGAAACTATTGATTTTATGACCGCACGCTGGGCGCACCTGCCATATGATTTCCTGGGCCATGTTTCAACACGAATCATTAATGAAGTTGATGGTATCTCACGTGTTACCTACGATATATCAGGCAAGCCTCCAGCCACTATTGAGTGGGAATAATTTTTTAATTTGAGTAATGCACTTTTTCTTCATCTATGGTGTTATAAATAAAAATATAATACTCACGTACGAATGTACGCTCCGTTTATATTTTTATTTATGCCTTGTAGCTAAAGACCAGGTTGCAAAAGAACAGGCACATCACTCAAATTAAAAAAGCATCTTAATTTATGAGTACTGAAACTGATACTAAGTGGATGGAAAAGGCGATAGAGCTTGCACGCAAAGCAGAAGCAGCAGGTGAGGTTCCAGTTGGTGCTGTCATTGTTAAGGATGATGAGTTAATTGCCGAAGGCTGGAACCAGCCTATCTCAAGTCATGATGCAACTTCACATGCTGAAATAATGGCACTACGTGAGGCAGGGAAAAAACTCAATAACTACCGTCTTATTGATACAAAAATGTATGTCACCCTGGAGCCATGTTCAATGTGCGTTGGCGCAATGATTCATGCGCGTGTTTCAAAAGTGATTTATGGCGCATCAGAGCCACGTACCGGTGCATTAGGTGGTGCCTTTAACTTACTGGAAGCTAATCAGCATAATCATGTTTTCGAAGTGGAATCTGGTGTACTGGCTGAAGAAAGTAAAATTTTATTGCAGGAATTTTTTCTATCCAGAAGAAAATAGTAGTGGGAAAGTGAATAATTAATCTGTTGTAGCTCAAATCTTGTCTGAGAGTATGAGGTATGTGTTCTATATAGTCTGGCGGTGAATACAGTCTTAAGTTAACCAATAATGCTCATTTGATTAACTTATCGACAGTAATGAGGTTTACTTGTCTGATTATTCTTTAATAAGGACGTTACCTGCTTCAACCCATTTCTTAATATTCAAGTCGGAACGATAAACCTCTGTGAAACCCAGGTCGCGCAGCGACTTAGCAGCCAGGGCGCAGCGACCACCTGACTTGCAGTAGAGGTACATCTTCTGGTCCGTATTGGTCTTATTGGGATATCCTACTTTCTTCCATATCTTAAACTCAATGACACCTCTGGGAATATTTATAGCACTGCGTACATGCCCGGCTGCAAATTCGTCAGGTTCACGTACATCTACTATCCATATTGTCGAGTCATCTATGGCTGCCTTGAACTGTTGAAGGGTCACCACCGGAGTCGCCTTTTTTGCGGCAGCTACAGCATCCATCACAACTTGTGGATATTTACCTGCAAACACTGCAAATGGCAGTGTGAAAACCACGAGTAATACTATCCGCTGAGATAATTTATATAGTTTCATTGCTTATCCTAAAGATTGTATATGTAGTAAATTAATTATTTAAGTAAATGCTAACGCGATTCATTAAAAGATATCATGATGTCAATCAAAAAAAAGGAATGTATGATTTCGACAAGGTAAGTTCAGCAGAAATCATTGAGAGTCCGTTCATGCAGCATATGAGGCCTTCACGAGAGTGTGGTGAAAAGTTAAACCACAAATTCTTGTGGGTCTGCTTTAGGGTGCGTGCGGGTCTACAGAGCTAACCTTATGTATCAGATTAGGCCTGAAACTACTATAGATTAATTAATAGAGGCGTTTTTAAAGCAGGCTTTCGAAAGGTAACAGGCTTAAAATAAAAACCCCCGCCTTTCTCAGAAAACCGGCTTTAGGTTCCTGAAAATATCGAATCTGATTTTTATTTTCTTCAGTTAACCAGGTTAATTTGTTGTCCATTAATAACTGATAACTGTTTTCGAGTGATGTTGCTTTATAGAATAACTTAGCTGTTTGCTGGGCAAGTTCTTTGCTATCAACCATGATACCAATCTCCGTGTTTAAAGCTTTGGAGCGTGGGTCAATATTCGCTGAGCCAATAAAAACATACTGCTGGTCAATAACCATGTACTTTGCGTGCAGGCTGGCACTTGATGCACCTTCTATTAATCGTTTTACTTTTGAATGCAAAAATTTTGCTGTTGGTTTTAATTCGAAGACCTTAATGCCTGCTTTAAGCAGATCTTCCCGGTATTTTTTGTAGCCCGCATGCACAGCAATAACATCAGTGGCTGCAAGTGAATTGGTTAATATTGTTATCTGGGTTCCTTGTTTCTGTTTGTTTTTAAACCACAGTGATCCTGTGTGACCCGGTACAAAATAGGGTGAGGCGATTAATAGTTCATGTTTTGCATGTTCAAAATATGGCCTGATCTGTGTGGAAAAGTGAATTTTAGTTTCTTCGGCACTTTTATTTAACTTTTCCGGGTCATCATAAAATAACCTGGCTTTAGCCCAGATAAAAGGAATTTGTTTGTTGATTATTTTCTGTGTTAAGTCTGACTGTTGTAATGACTGAAAGTATTCAGTGTTCCTGGCCTGAAACCATTTGTCTCTTAATTTGCTTCGAATGTTCATGAGTTGTTTTTTTACAACTTTTATTTTGCTCAGGTTTTCGACAGGTGTTGCCCAGTGGCTGTTCCAGTAGTCGTTAAAACTTTGTGTAACCTCGTTGACAATTGGACCTGTAGTTAATAAATCCAGGTCAACAAAATTTAAACTGTGCCTGTCATCAAAATATTCATCACCAATATTTCTGCCACCAATGATGGCTACAGAATTATCAGTTACAAAGGTTTTGTTATGCATGCGCCTGCCGGCTTTATTCAGGTTTATAATAAGTTCTATATTTCTAAACCACTCACGATTTGAAAGTGGGTTAAAAATACGTATTTCAATGTTTTCATGCTGGCTAAGCATTTTTAAATTATTATCACGTCCTGATAAATTGATATCATCTACCAGGATACGAACATAGACACCACGGTCTGCCGCAGACAGAATGGCATAGGCCAGATATTGTCCACTGGCATCGTTATGCATAATGTAATACTGAATATCCAGCGTTTTTTCAGCGATGGTTGCCATGGCGAACCGTGCCACAAAGGCATCAGTATTATCGCTTAGTAAATAAAAACCAGATTGATTTTTGTTATTAATCACGCTGTATAGATTGTTAAAAGATATTGCTTGTGTGAACTGATTTAGTGCTTCTTTGTATCATATTGATTATACACAGAAACTTATTGAAGCTTTTGCCTGTCTGATACTTGAGATTTTTAATTTTATCCACATGTTCTAAGATTAAACATATCTTTTTATTGTATAAATATTCAATGCGATGAGACTCTCTAAATATTTTATATTGATGCTTTTGTTAGCATTACTGGTATCCTGTGTTTCTATAAATAACAGGGTGCAGCTCATATCAAATGCGGTAGCCAGCAGTAATGAATTACAGTCATGTGAGCTTAGCTCTGTAAAAAATGAAAAAAAGATTTTAACTCAGGGACTTAATCCTGAAAATATTGCTTTTTTAAACTGGAATATTTACAAGGGAAATGGTGAAAACTGGCAGCAGGATTTATCTGGTTTTGCACAAAGTCATGATCTAATGACAATCCAGGAAGCCATGCTGGATGAGGAATTAACCGCGTTATTAGAACAACACGATTTTAACTGGGTAATGAATACGGCGTTTCATTTTAATGGGACAGCGGCTGGTGTGATGACTGTGGCTGGTGCAGATGCAGTTTATAGTTGCGGCTTTAAGGTTGAAGAACCATTGATTCAAATTCCAAAATCAACACTGGTAAGTTACTACACAATTGAAGGCTCTAAAAAGCGACTTTTAGTGGCTAATATTCACGGAATTAATTTTACTTTTGGTGTAAGTTTATATCGTCAGCAAATGGAAAGATTATACGATGCGGTAAAATCTCATGATGGGCCTATGATTGTTGCCGGTGATTTTAACAGCTGGAGTGATGATCGAATGATAGAAGTGAGTGAGTTAATTAACAAATTATCGTTGTCGAATATTGAATACCCGGTGAATAATAAAACGCATGTTTTTGGTAATGCGATTGATCATGTTTTTTATCGGCAATTAGAGCTGGTCAGTAACCGGGTATTGCAGGTTTCTTCTTCAGATCATAATCCTATATCGGTTAACTTTAGGTTGAAATCTGAAATTCTTTAAAAGCGTTTTTTCCACAGATGCGCAGGAACGACCATCTGTGGAAAAATAATTATTCTTTTTCATTAAATTCTTTAAGCAGACGAAGATAGTTATTAAACCGTTGTTCGTTTAGTCTGCCATCACTAACAGCCTGTTTCATCGCGCAGCCGGGTTCATTCTGGTGGCTGCAGTTGCTGAATTTACAGGCACCGTTAAACTGTCTTACATCAATAAAGCCATGGGTGATTTCATCCTGACTTTTGTTAATGGGCGTAAAGTCACGTACACCAGGTGAATCGATAATAATGCCACTATCTTTTAGGTGATAGAGTGCAGATACAGTTGTTGTGTGTTTGCCTTCTCCGCTTGCTTCGGAGGTTTCGCCAATTTTTATTTCTTCTTTTGGCAAAATAGCCTTAACGATAGATGATTTGCCAACACCGGATAAACCAACAAGTATGCTGGTGGTATTGCTTAATGCCTCAGACAGTTCATCTATACCGATGTTTTGTTTTATGCTGGTGCTAATCACACGATAGCCGATACTCTGGTATAACGAAGTTAAATCTTCAGCAATTTGTTGTGTTGCAGAGTCAATTAAATCGATTTTGTTAATGACAAGCAGTGCTTTTGCGGGCAGATTTTCAGCTGCCGTTAGATATCTGTCGATAAGATAGGGGTTTGGCTTTGGCCTTATTGCAGTGACAATAAGTATCTGTCCTATATTCGCCGCCACGGGTTTTGTCGCGCCTGCAAAACCTGTTTTTAGCAGCAGGTTTGTTCGTTGCTTTATCGCTACAACAACGTTTTGTGTATCACCGGCCTGTAATTGAGTTTTTTCCTGTGTCTGCTGTACCAGAACATGGTCACCGCAGGCAATATCTCCCAAATTCTGCCTGATTTTGCATTTTATTATTTCCAGGTCCTCGGTTTCAGCAAATAGCTGGCGGCCATGATGACTGACGACACGTGCTGTTTGCGTGCTGGATTCATCTATCGGTGATTTGTTATTCTGTAGCTGGTCATCTTTTATTTTGTTTTTTTGTTGTGAAGCAATACGACGTTGTTGTTGTTTGGATAGTTTACGTTTTGCCATGCGGAAAAAACTTAAAGATTAGGCGCTTTATCATAAGCTGATAGATTGCTACATTGTTGTGAATCTGCTTTAGTCATTACTCTGTTCTTCAGAACCGATAATATTTTTTATTCAGGAACTGCACAACAGCGTCGGTATCTTCATCAAACCATGGCACATTGTTGCCATCTTTACAGCGGACAACCTGTTGACTTAATGCATCGATTGATTTAACAAAACGATTATCACGTTTATAAACATCATCTGTATGGCATTTGTAACAATGATTATTATGTGTTTTTTCACCGTGTGTAATTGGGTCAGTAATTTCTTCACCATCAGCACAGGCGATATTACTTATACTGATTGCAGATAAAAGCAACAGGCTTTTAATTGAATTGGTGGTTAATGTTTTCATAAGTTATCCTCTAAAGTTTTTTATTACGCGTGAGCGTTCAAGTGTGCAATCCTTACCGGTGCAGGTGGGTGAGAATCATAGAATGCAGAATATAAGGGGTCGGGTGTTAATGTACTTGCGTTTTCGCGGTACATATCAACAAGTGCATGAATAAGGTGTTTTGCATCGGTTTGCTGTGCAGCAAAAGCATCGGCTTCAAATTCATTTTTACGTGAAAATATACTGAATAAGGGCTGGAAAACAAAAGTGAAAGCAGGCATAACTAAAGTAAATAGTAATAATGCCATGTAGGTTGAAGTTTGGCTAACACCCAAAGATGTGTAGAACCATTCTGCTTTCATTAACCAGGCTAATACTGCAAGCGCCACCAGGGTTGTTGCAAATGAAATAGCCATGCCTTTTATAATATGTTTTTTCTTAAAGTGTCCCAGTTCGTGGGCAAGTACGGCTTCGAGTTCATCATCACTAAGCATTTTTAATAAAGTGTCGAAAAATACGATGCGTTTGTTACGACCAAAACCTGAAAAATAAGCATTGCCGTGCGATGAGCGTTTAGAGCCATCAATCACAAAAATGCCGTTGCTGTTAAAACCACAGCGGTTTAAAAGACTGTTGATACGGTTTAGTGTTTCGCCTTCTTCCATGGGTTCGAATTTATTGAATATTGGTGCGATCCAGGTTGGATATATCCACATCATAAACAGACTAAAACCACTAATGACTAACCAGGTATATATCCACCACGGATCCCCGGCCCGCTCCATCAACCATAAAATGACGTACAGTAATGGAACACCAATAATCAGGCCAAGCAGGCTGCCTTTAACCATATCGGTGATAAAAGTTTTTATTGTGGTGCGGTTAAAGCCAAACTTTTCTTCGATAACAAAAGTACTGTAAATTGAAAATGGCAGTTCGAGCATTGATGATATGAAGCTAAAAACCAGAATAACAGCAATGCCGGTAAAGATGGGGCTGAGTTCAAGTGCTATAACATTCCTGTCCAGCCAGTCCAGGCCGCCACCCAGTGTCCAGATAAGTAATAGAATAACTTCATAGAATAAAGGCAAACGGCCAAATTTGATTTTTGTTGTCGTGTAGTCGGCGGCCTTCTGGTGGTCTTCAAGAGATATATTATCAGCAAATGATTCTGGTACTTTTGAGCGGTGCCCTGAAACATGGTTTATCTGGCGTTGCGACAGGTACAAACGCATCATAGTTGATATTATCAACATGCTTAGAAACAGGAATAAAAATGGTGTTGTATGTAACTCGTTCATTAAAAACTCTTTGTGTTATCAGCTGTTGCTTGTATCATCAGTTTGTCTGGTGAATATACCATTGATTGTCTGCTAAAAAACTATACTAAATCTACTATTTTATAAAAACTTGCATATAAGTTAAGGAATTTGGAAACCATGCCAAAAATTAATGATGAGAACCTTATCTGGATTGATCTTGAAATGACGGGTCTAGACCCTAATTCAGATGTCATTATCGAAATTGCCACCATCGTTACTGACAAACATCTTAAAGTTGTTGATGAGGGACCGTCGATTGTCGTTCATCAACCAGATGACGTTATGAGCAATATGGATGAATGGTGTACGAATCAGCACGGTAAATCAGGTTTAACGGATAGGGTTCATAATAGTGCCATATCTGAAGAAACAGCAGAAAACTTAACCATTGCATTTTTAAAGCAACATGTGCCAGCTAGAAAATCGCCGATGTGTGGTAATAGTATATGCCAGGATAGACGCTTTCTTGCGCGTTATATGCCTCAGTTAGAGGAATTCTTTCACTACCGCAACCTTGACGTGAGTACTTTGAAAGAGTTGACTGCCCGCTGGGCACCAGAAAAGAAAATGGTCTATACCAAAGAATCCAGTCATCTGGCGATGGATGATATCAAGGATTCAATTGTCGAGTTGAAGCATTATCGCGAGACTATTCTCAACATATAGTGTGAGTTTCTTAGTGGTGTTTTTCTACTCTACGGCTGAGTCAGGGTGGTTGCCCCAGTCTGACCAGGATCCAGGATAACCTAAGACATTCTCGTAGCCCAGTGACTTTAAAACCAGCCATGAGTAGGCTGAACGGTGATGAGACTGGCAGTAGCAGATCACTTCTTTATCTTTGTTGATGCCCAGCTCATCCAGTCTTTGTTGGATGTCTTCAGCGGGTAGGCGACGCAGGTTGTTATTTTTATCCATCGATTCGGTCCACTCATAATGAATGGCCCCGGGTATATGGCCGGCTTTTTCAGCCAGCTTTTTCTCGCCGGTAAATTCTGCTAACGAACGTGCATCGAGAAAGGTGACATTCTCATCATCTAAATGTGTCTGAATAAAAGCACGTGTCGCTGTGTGATGATGCGTTTTCTTTAAAGTGTAATGACTGGCTTCAGGACTGTCTGGTGTAGCGTTACTTAATTCATGTCCTTCGTTAGCCCAGCTATGTAGACCGCCATTGAGCACGACAGCGGTTTCATGACCAAAAACGTGCAAGGTCCAGACAAAGCGTGCAGCGCAACCGCCACCTTCATCATCATAAGCAACGATTAGAGATTTGTTGGTGATGCCCAGGCTTGATAATAATACAGAGAAATTTTCATTATCAGGCAGTAAACCCATGATAGGTTTTTCAATTTTGATTATATCGGTGTACGGTACAAAATGAGCGCCGGGTATATGTGCCTGTGCGTATTGCTTGGCTTTGCATAGATCGACGATGACGATATTTTCATTGTTTTTTAAGGCTTCGAGTTCTTCTGGCTCGATAAAATATTTTGTTTGGCTCATTTGTATTCCTTGCAGCATGTACAGAAAAATTTAATGCGAAACATGCCGTTTTTTATTGGATAATTTTAATCTTTTCTGTGATTGATTTTTGTTGTGGTTTTAAGATGGTGTCTCTGGCGATAGTTGATTCATCTGCTGTCGGGTAGTCTAACGAAAAGTGCAGGCCGCGGCTCTCTTTGCGTAACATGGCACTTCGTATGATCAGTTCAGCGACTAAGGTGAGGTTACGCAACTCGATCAAGTCGCTGCTGATGCGGAAGTTGCTGTAATACTCGGCAATTTCATGTTGCAATAAACTGACTCGATGCATGGCTCTTTCCAGACGTTTATTCGTTCTAACGATGCCAACGTAATCCCACATAAAACGCCGCAGTTCATCCCAGTTGTGAGAGATGACAACATCTTCGTCTGAGTCGGTGACTCGACTCTCATCCCAGTTAGAGATTTTTTTATACTGATAGGAGGTGCTGATCTGTTCAGTAATGTCATTGGCTGTAGACTGTGCGAACACCATGCATTCAAGTAATGAATTGCTCGCCAAGCGGTTAGAGCCGTGAAGACCAGTGTGTGCGGTTTCACCGATTGCGTAGAGATTGCTGATATCGGTTTTTCCATTTAAGTCAGTGTTGACACCGCCACAGGTGTAGTGGGCAGCAGGCACGACAGGGATAGGTTCTTTGGTTATGTCGATACCGAAATCCAGGCAGCGTTCATGTATCGTTGGAAAATGAGAAGCGATGAAAGCAGGCGAACGATGACTGATATCGAGATAGACGCAGGGCGCACCTAAACGTTTCATCTCATGGTCGATAGCACGTGCGACGATATCACGTGGTGCCAGTTCTCCACGTTCGTCAAATTTGTGCATGAACTGCTTGCCATCGGGCAGTAAAAGTTTACCGCCTTCACCGCGGACAGCTTCTGTAATGAGAAATGATTTAGCCTCGGGATGATATAAGCAGGTTGGGTGAAACTGGTTGAATTCCATGTTGCTGACGCTGCAGCCAGCACGCCATGCCATTGCGATGCCGTCACCTGTAGAGCCATCAGGGTTACTGGTGTATAGATAAACTTTGCTTGCGCCTCCAGTTGCCAAAACAACAAAGCGTGCTTGAAAAGTCTCGATGCGATTAGTCTGTTTGTTCAGAACATAGGCGCCGATGCATGTGTTGGTTGCGTCAGCGTAGTTCTGTTTTTCTGTGGTGATTAAATCAACAGATATGTGGTGTTCAAAAAAAGTGATGTTGTCGTGCTGGCGTGCGTGATTTTCCAGCGTGTCGCTCATGGCTTTGCCCGTAGCATCAGCAGCGTGCACTACTCGGCGATGAGTGTGTCCACCTTCACGGGTCAGGTGTAATTCACGTTTGCCAGATTTGAATATTTCACTGCTGAACGGTACACCGAGTTCCTGCATCCAGCGAATGTTCTCTGGGCCATGCTCTACAGCAAACTCGACGGTTTTTTTGTTCGATAACGAACCGCCAGCTTTTAAAGTGTCCTGGATGTGCGATTCAAAGGAGTCATCACTGCTTAGGACGGCAGACATTCCGCCTTGCGCATAGTAAGTACTGCCGTCTTTACTAGGGCCCTTAGTGATGATCGCCACCTTACACTGATCAGCAACACGCAATGCGAGGCTCAGACCTGCGGCACCGCCGCCGATAATCAAGACATCATGTTGGTATGAAATGGGCATATTTATGTGTTTTTTTGCTGTCTGGCTTTAAGGTCATGTAAAAATAGGGTAAGTTTACCTGCTTAAATGTAAAAAATACAAAAACTTATAAAACATTGGGAACTATAGTGAAATTGCTTAGTCACAGATTACAGGGTGAAACATCGCTCATTTTTAAGGAGATTCGATGAGCGAGCGAGCGATAGACCAGGAGCTTGTGGTTCGAGTGCAGCAGGGCGATAAAAAAGCATTTGATCTGCTTGTTCTGAAATACCAATTGCGCCTTTCGAAGCTGGTTTCGCGTTTTTTAAGAAATCAGTCTGATGTCCCGGATGTGGTGCAGGAGGCGTTTATAAAAGCGTATCGTGCGTTACCGAATTTTCGTGGCGAGAGTGCTTTTTACACATGGTTGTATCGTATTGCGATTAATACGGCTAAGAATCATCTGGTTTCGCAATCACGTAAAAGCCCTGTTAACAGTATTGATGTGCAAGATGCAGAAGATTACGGTGCGAGTGAGTGGCTCAAAGAGTATGCATCACCGGAACGCGAAGCACTGGCGAGCGAATTGGAATCGACTATTTATATGGCGATAGATGATCTACCGTCAGATCTGCGGGAAGCGATTACCCTACGAGAGATAGAGGGTTTGAGTTACGAAGATATTGCTGCTGTTATGGATTGCCCGATAGGAACAGTGCGTTCACGCATATTTCGGGCTCGTGAAGCAATAGAGGACAAACTGGAACCGATATTAGATGACGATAGTCATCATGTTTCCAGTAGTTTTGCCGGAAATTAAGTTCGGAATATTAATTTTTTCGAACCAGTAAGATATTAAAGTGCTAGTGGTAATGAACTGTCAATTGGCTATAGATAGTAAAGATTTAAAAATAGATTATAAAGTAACGAATTAGATATTCATATTTGGTGATAAGTGATGATGACAAATAAAGGTAAAGAAAAAATTTCAGCTTTTCTTGATGGCGACATGCATCAAGATGAATTAATGTCATTTTCACTGTCGTCTGAACCTGAAGATGCAAAACTGGTACAGCGTTATCAGATTATCGGTGATGTTATGCGCGGTGAGCTCAGTGAATCATCCTTCGTCGATGTGAGTCATGCAGTGCGTGAAGCTCTGGCGGATGAAACACTTATCGTTGAAGACAATATTGGCTCAGTGCAGCCGGAAGCTGGTTCGCCATCAGAAGAAGTTGTTTCTGGTGGCTGGAATTTAGCCGCCTGGTTTAAACCGGCAACGGGCATAGCAGTTGCCGCTTCAGTTGCCGTGGTCATGGTGACTACATTGTCGTCACAGGAGTCGGGTGGTCCTTCGCCGGTAGCCAGCAACACAGAGTTGCAACCGGTCGTTACTACTGCAGATGTTAAATCAACGAATAAAAATGCAAAAGAACTAACACCTTATGTCAATCAGCATCTCGAATATGCTACTCAGGATACTTTGCAAGGTCGCTTGCCGTTCATCAGAGCGGTTGGTTATGAGGCTGAAAAATAAACCTTGTCGTTGCCATTCATCCAGATACCTTGCTTGCACCGTTGATGCGTTCTTATAAAAATATTACAGCGATTGTCATTCTGAGTTTGATCGGTGCAAATGCCTGGGCTGACGATTTATCTGAAATGTTACAACGCATGTCTGATGTTGGTCAGAGTCAGAATTATCGAGGCACATTCATATTAAGGAAGTCAGATAAGCTTTCGACGTTGTATGTGGCCCATGGTGTCGATGAGCAAGGTGTTTGGGAGAGCATGGAATCACTTAATGGTGAGTTAAAAAAAGTACTCCGTCATAATAATCGTATCGTGTCGGTCTATCCAGATCGTCAGTTAGTCACTGTTCGTCAGACAAACAAACAGCAACCTTTACACCTGCGATTACCAGAAAACATCAATCAACTTGAATTTCATTACTCGATGACACGTCTCGATGATGACCGTATCGCCAACCATCCGACTTTAGTTGTGAATCTGCTTCCTAGAGATCAGTATCGTTATGGTTACCGATACTGGATAGATAAAAACACCGGGATGTTGCTTCGCTGTGATCTGTTCTCCGAAAATAATGAAGTAATTGAACAGATGATGTTTACATCTCTGGAGTACATAACTGGAGCATCTTCGCATGATTTTAATTTGCAGCAGTTTGAACGTTTTAATCAGCAAATTTTGGATGAGTCATCTACTGATCAGGTTAGCGACACTACAACGGATTGGGAAATTAAGCAGCTACCCAATGGATTCATGTTGACGCAAAATACGATGCGTTACACTCGGAGTCCAGTTGAAGGCGCCCCAAAAGGTACTGAATCAGCAAACAGCGTAAGTACGGCTGACGTACCAGATCTGCAACATCTGGTGTATTCGGATGGCCTGGCATCTGTTTCTGTTTTTATCGAAAAGAATAAAGGTGATGAGAATCATCTGCAGGGAGCATCGTCGATGGGAGCGGTTAATGCGTTCGGTTACTCTGCGGGAGATTTTTTCGTTACCGTGGTTGGAGAAGTGCCAGAAAAAACTGTACAGTTGATGGCTCAGACAACCGTTAAGACGCCCTCGAGTAGATGATTGAAGAACATATAGAAGTTGTTGAGGTGTTGGGAGACCAGCTGGTACTTCAAGCCAGAACCGAGTCTGCATGTGGCAGTTGTGCGGTTAGTAAAGGTTGCGGAACCTCGGTGTTATCAAAAGTTGTAGGGAAAAAATTTACCCGTTTCCAGGTTGATAATAATGTGAATGCCGTGGTCGGAGATACGGTCGTTATTGGTATCCACGAGGATGCTCTGCTGAAGGGTTCATTGGTAATGTATATTCTACCGATTGTATCTATGTTGTTTTTTGCTGTTTTCTTCGATTTTGTATTGCCGTTATTGTTACAATATCGAGATCTTATTATTGCCGGGTCTTCTATTACTGGGCTGATCTTAGGTTTCCTTATGTCTAAGTGGTACTTTCAGCGGCATTCGAACGCACAGCATTTCTCACCTGTAGTCCTGAGAAAAATTATCGGACATGGTAAACTTCAGACCTAGCACCGGATGAGAGAAATTTGATGGGTGCTGTTTGGATGAAACAGCTCGAAAGAACTGCCGGTTATGCCGGTTTTTTTACGTACAGGATGTACGGTATAGCGCAAGGAGCCAGGGATGGCGGTGCGCGTATGTACAGGATGTACGGTAAGCACAAAGAGCCAGGGATGGCGGTGCGCGTATGTACAGGATGTACGGACAGATATAAGCTCCAGGCAACATCTGCACTTCCGCCATCCGTGGCGGTCGTATAGCGTAAGGAGCCAAGGTTGGCAAAGAGCGACGTATTTAACAGCAGACTTCTCCTAT
>WTCC01000017.1 GCA_013138755.1 Gammaproteobacteria bacterium | reverse complement strand
CGGAAAGGTCGAATCATCTGTGAATGACAACCGACACAACCTTCGCGGATATAAATATCACGACCCTCTAACTGTAAAGCGGTATAGGGTTTTAAACCATCAACCGGTTCAGTCGTTGAATTCTGGAAAAATAAAGGCACAATCTGTGCGAGACCACCAAAACTAACAACCAGTAGTGATAAAACAATTAGCACACCGACTTTGGTTTCAGCTTGAATTTGAACTGACATATTTATCTCCTATAACGCCTAGTGCGCTGCAGCGGGCTCAGGAATTACAGCGTGTATAGCCTTACCCTGCGCAATAGTTTTAGTGACGTTATACGCCATGATTAGCATACCGATCAGGAACAACAAACCACCACCTGCACGTACGATATAGAATGGATGCATCGCCTGCACACTCTCCACAAAACTATACGTTAAGGTACCGTCATTGTTGATCGCACGCCACATCAAACCTTGCATGATACCTGAGATCCACATAGAGGTGATGTACAGCACGATACCGATGGTTGCTATCCAAAAATGGGTCTCAACCAGTTTCTGACTATATAATTCGGTATTAAACAGTTTTGGGATCAGGAAGTACATGGCACCGATACTGACCATTGCCACCCAACCCAATGCACCGGAATGTACATGACCGATAGTCCAGTCAGTGTAGTGTGATAATGCGTTAACTGTTTTGATTGCCATCATCGGGCCTTCGAAAGTCGACATGCCATAGAAGGAAACCGAAACAATTAGGAATTTAAGAATCGGGTCACTGCGTAATTTTTCCCAGGCACCGGATAAAGTCATGATGCCGTTAATCATACCGCCCCAGGAAGGTGCTAGCAGAATCAAAGAGAATGCCATACCCAATGACTGCGTCCAATCGGGCAATGCGGTGTAATGAAGATGATGCGGACCTGCCCAGATATAGGTAAAAGCCAGTGCCCAGAAATGCACAACCGATAGCCGATAAGAATAAACCGGACGTTCAGCCTGCTTCGGAATAAAGTAATACATAATGCCAAGGAACCCAGCGGTTAAGAAGAATCCTACCGCATTGTGTCCATACCACCACTGTATCATCGCATCCTGAACACCGGCATAGGCAGAATAGGATTTAAGGAAAGTAACAGGAAGTGCCGCACTATTAACGATGTGTAGCATCGCAACCGTCAAAATGAATGAACCAAAAAACCAGTTAGCAACATAGATATGCTTCACTCGACGCTTGGCAATTGTACCGAAGAACACCACCGCATAAGACACCCAGACAACTGTAATCAAAAGATCAATCGGCCATTCAAGCTCAGCATATTCTTTCGTTGAGGTATAACCTAAAGGCAGGGTAATGACGGCAGAAACGATAACCAGCATCCAACCATAAAAAGTAAACTGCGCCAGTTTCGGTGCAAATAGTTTTACATGACAGGTTCGTTGCACCACATAATAAGAGGTCGCAAATAATGCAGACCCGCCAAACCCGAACACCACCGCATTGGTATGCAACGGACGCAAGCGACCAAAAGACAACCATGGTGTATCAAAATTCAGTATCGGCCACGCCAATTGTGATGCGATGAGTACACCAACTAGCATACCGACTATGCCGAGGATAACTGTCGCGATCGCAAACTGCCGCACGACGGTATATTCATAGGTCATTGTTTCATTGTTCATAAATGTGGTCCGATTATCTTTACTTAAAAGGGTGTTTGCATCTATATTAACTTATTAGAATATAGTTATTCAATGCCGTAAAGTCTGTTATTACCTTACTAACAGATTTTTAACTTGCCAGCTCAATCCACAAACTGTGGTGCGAAGCCATTGAACCAGAGGATCGCCATCGCCGCCATCATAACCACCAGCGATACCATACCAACAGCAAGTATCGAACTTGAAAACAGGAAGCCGCGATCATCATCGATTTCCATCATGATAGGAACGCCGGTATACAAAAGCTTCACAGAATACGCCAACGCAGGCAGGCCAATCACAAAATTAAGCCATAAGATAGGGAATAATTCGACGAAGCCAACCAGGAATAAAGGCGTCGCGGTGAATGCGGCTAAACGAATACAACGGGATAGTTTTTGCTCAGCGCCATAGGTCTTACCCATCCAGTAAATCATTGCACCCATACTAAAAACACCGACCAGCATCACTAGATAGTATGCGAGAGCAATGATTAACGCGCTATCTGGAGAAAGCTTAACCGCTTCACGTGCACCTATCTCCCAGCCATATCGGGTCGTACCAAAATAACCTGATACCGGAGCAATCGCTGCCATGATAAACACATATGAGCAATAACATTTACCAATCGTGCAATCCACATCTCGAATGCTTTTCCATTGTTCTGATGGATTAAATAAAAGTCCGATTAAGTGTGAAAACATAGTTTTTTCTCCAGATTTTTATCTTTATATGCGAAAATTTCCACATATAATACACTGGTATTTTATTATTTCATATAATAAAAATAAGTTGCGGAAGTTTATTTTATAAATTAAAAAAAGATATGACATATATCAATTCTTAGCCAACCGTCGACTGCAATATTGTCAGGTCCCTACGCAGAAAAAAGCAATGCAAAGCACAGGGACTGCCTTGAAGACTAAGAACCGCTACAATCACCAACGATCGATTTCAAACGGTCCATATCACGGATAGTAATATGCCTGCGATCGACAGCAATAATTTCATCATGCTGAAAGCTAGCGAATAAACGACTAACCGTTTCGACTGCCATACCAAGGTAATTAGCAATATCCTGCCTTGGCATACTGAGGTTGAATTCATCTACCTTCCAATTACGTTCTTGCATTCGCGCTGAAAGGCTGAGTATAAAACTCGCCAGACGCTCCTCAGAACTCATTTTACCCAACAGTAAAAGCTGTTTATGCTCAGCAGTGACCTCTTTACCCATGATTCGCCGCATCTGTTTTTGCAGACCTGGCATCATACGACACAGCTCTTCCAATTGATCCAAAGGTAATTCACAGACACTCGACGTCTCTAAAGCTAATGCATTACAGGTGTGTATACCCTCAGAAAAACCATCCAGACCCAACAACTCACCGGCCAGATGAAAACCAACGATCTGCTCATCGCCGTTAGCGCTTTCAGTCACTGTCTTCACACAGCCTGAGCGTACGGCATATATCGCCGTTGCCTTGTCACCATCACGATACAGGTAATCACTTTTATGAAGCGGCCTGGTCTGCTCGACAACAGCGTCCATACTATTCAGGTCCTCCTCATTCATGCCATGCGTAAAACAAAGTTCACGTAACGAACAATCTTTACAGCGGACTTTAAAATGATTGATATCAATGTGTTTTAATGTGCTCATAGTATGATACTGCCTTCCCTTAAACTCTCTTCACCGATAATGAAGAAATACGCGATTATGTACATAGTAATGCAATTACTGACGAAAAAACATCTTTACGCCCATAAGAAAACATGATCGAAAGCTTATCACCTACTATTTGCTTCCATTGCGGCCTACCTGTTGCCAAAAATCTTGATATCTACGTACTCTATCAAGGCGAAAAGAAGCCCATGTGCTGCCATGGATGCGAAGCCGTCGCACAGGCAATTATTAACAGCGGCATGGATGATTTTTACAAGTACCGCACCAGCACACCAGAAAAACCGGATGAACTGGTACCAGAATTTTTACAACAGCTAAAAGCTTATGACACCCCTTCCATCCAGAAAAAATTTGTTAATGAGACCGATAGCGCAAATATCTTAGAGGTTTCACTTATCTTAGAGGGCATCACCTGTGCTGCCTGTGTCTGGCTAAATGAAAAACACCTGAACTCTCTCGACGGCGTTTTAAACGCCGATATCAATTATAGCAATCATCGCGCTCGCGTTCGTTGGGATAATAGTAAAATCCAACTCAGCGAAATTCTCGAATCGATATCTCGTATCGGCTATCTGGCTCATCCTTACGACCCAGAACAACACCAGCGTATCCTGGAAAAAGAACGTAAACAACAGATAAAACGATTAGGGCTATCTGGCTTACTGGGTATGCAGATAATGATTTTTGCCGTTGCTATGTATACTGGCAGCTGGTGGGGAATCGATGAAGCATTCAAACAGAGTTTCCGCTGGATAAGCCTGGCTCTAACTATCCCGATTTTACTGTATGCATCCAGCGTATTTTTTAAAGCCGCCTATCGTGACCTCACCAATAAGCGTATCGGCATGGATGTACCCATTTCTCTCGGTATCGCTATCGCATTCAGTGCGAGCTTGATGAATACGATAACCGGCTCTGGCGACGTATATTTCGATTCTATCGCCATGTTTACTTTCTTTCTATTAAGTGCCCGCTTCTTTGAAATGAGCACTAGAAAACAAACTTCTGAAGCGACTGAAGCACTATTAAATTTAAAGCCTGCTGTCGCAACGAAACTGATCGACTATCATGACAATCAATCCAGTGCGATTAAATATCAGCAGAGCCTCTCGGTAACAGAACTGAACGTAGGTGACTACCTACTGGTACGACCGGGCGAAATCATACCTGCAGACGGAAGAATTGTTCATGGCATCTCTGGAATTAACGAGTCACTAATCACTGGTGAAAGCCTGCCCGTCACCAAAGGAATCAATGATGACGTTATTGGCAGCAGCACAAATACAGAAAACCCGCTCGTTATACAAGTCAGCAAATTAGGACAAGACTCCGTGCTTTCGTCGATACAACGACTGATCGATGAAGCGCAACACACCAAACCAGCAATCGCAAAACTCGCCGATAAGATTGCTAGCTGGTTCGTCAGTATTTTATTAACTGTATCAGCAATCGTTGCCTACTACTGGTACAACACCGATGCCAGTCAATGGCTGGAGATCACCATCGCAACACTCGTGGTCAGCTGCCCTTGCGCACTTTCATTAGCCACACCTGCAGCCATCACGGCGGCCAGTGGCCAATTGGCAAAGATTGGTTTACTGCCCAAACGCGCACATGCACTTGAAACACTCGCTCATGCGACAGATTTTGTTTTTGATAAGACTGGCACACTCACCGAAGGTAAAATCGAACTGGTAAAAGTATTATTGGCTGATAACGACGATGCAATTGATAAACAATATGCGCTCAACGTAGCGGCCTCACTCGAAGCGAATTCCGAACACCCCATTGCTAAAGCACTGTTAACGGCCAATCAACAACCACTAATAACTATAAAAGACCTCAACCATACAACAGGCCAGGGTATCAGAGGCTGCATCGACGCCACAGAATGGTTTATTGGCAATAGCGATTTTATCCAGCATCACTGCGACACAACTTGCGACATTAACTATGACCACTCAGATGACACAAGCAATATTTATCTAGCCAACAAACAACAATGTATAGCTATTTTTACCTTGTCAGACAATATTAGAGATGAAGCCAAATCACTGATAGAACAATTACATCACGCACATAAAAAAACTCATCTGATGAGCGGTGACAGGATCGAAAATACCAGCAGCATAAGCAAGCAACTTGGCATAAAACATTTTCTTGGCAACTTAAGACCAAAAGACAAATTAACCGAGGTAACAACGTTACAACAACAAGGAGCCGTCGTCGTCATGACGGGTGATGGCGTGAATGATGCACCTGTTTTAGCCGGCGCAGACCTTTCGATCGCCATGGGTAAAGGCACACAACTTGCCGCCGCCACGGCAGATATGATTTTGATCAGCAATAACATCGAACACATTTTTCATGGCTATCAGATTGCAACTAAAACCCTACGTATCATAAAGCAGAATTTGAGCTGGGCTTTACTCTATAATGTCGTTGCCATTCCCGCAGCCGCCACAGGCCATGTCGAGCCATGGCTTGCAGCCATCGGCATGTCAGCAAGTTCACTGGTGGTGGTATTAAACGCTATGCGCCTTAACAGAATGCAATTAAAATAAGACTCTGTAATTTATTCACACACTAAAATCCATGGACATTATTTACTTACTACTTCCCATCGCTTTGGTCATTGTGATCATAATCATCGGCGTGTTTTTCTGGGCAGTAAAATCAGATCAGTTCGATGACCTGGAGGGCCCTGCACATCGCATCCTTATGGATGACGATATTAACGAAAAAACAGATGCGGATAATACTGCCGATAAAAACATTAATAAATGAAGCAATGAGCACATCAACGCCCAGCTGTTCGTTATTTTTATCTCCTACTCAAAGCAACTTCACCATAGGAGACAACTCACAGTTTATTTCGCAATTAGAGGAAATCGGCCTAATTGCTAAAGAAATATCAAATCAAAATGACGCTTTTTTTACCGGTAAGCGATATTTTGATCACATTAGCTATATGGGATGTTCTCCCACAGTGCAATTCGAACCTGGTGAAGCCAGCAATAGTTTTTGCCATGTAAAAATACATTACTATGACAGAGCTAAATTAGTTGTCAGCCAAATACAGGCACGGGCACCACACTGTCCAAATTGCAGCAAACCTGTAAAAGACTGGACGAGCGATACAACTGAAGAAACCATTAACTGCAAGCTCTGTAACACCACCTCTGATATCGGTGAATTTAACTGGCGAAAAATGGCTGGTTATGCGCGTGTATTCATCGAAATTACAGACATATTTCCAAAAGAAGCCATTCCGCAACAGACCCTGCTCGATGAGCTAAATCAGATATGCACAACCGAGTGGTCATATTTTTATAGTTGCCACTAGCCGCAGAGTAATCCGTCGACAAAAACCCTTCGTCTTTAGTGTAAAATGGCGCGTTTTATTCAACCCGTTAAAAAAACAAACTCATCCCAAACTAAAACTGCATTATGAAAATACTCGTTATTGGTAGTGGCGGCAGAGAACATGCACTTGCCTGGAAAGCTGCACAGTCCCCATTAGTTAATCAAGTCATCGTTGCGCCCGGTAATGCCGGGACTGCACTGGAAAAAAACATCGAAAACGTTGCCATCGGCGCAGAAGATATCCCTGCGTTGTTAGACTACGCTAAAAACAACCAGATCGATTTAACCATTGTCGGTCCCGAAGCGGCATTGGTCGAAGGCATCGTTGATGTCTTCACTGAAAATGGCTTAAAAATATTTGGCCCGACAAAAGCTGCAGCACAACTCGAAGGTTCAAAAGCATTCACTAAAGATTTTCTCGAACGTCACAAAATCCCAACCGCGTTTTACGGTAATTTCACAGAAATCGAGCCTGCGGTTGCTTATATCGAAGAGAAAGGCGCACCGATTGTTATCAAAGCTGATGGTTTAGCTGCGGGCAAAGGTGTCATCCTCGCGCAAACCAATGATGAAGCAGTTGCTGCCGTGAAAGATATGCTGGCCGGCAACAAATTTGGAGATGCCGGCGCACGTGTCGTCATCGAAGAGTTTCTCTATGGCGAGGAAGCCAGCTTCATCTGCATGGTAGACGGTAAAAATATTCTACCGATGGCAAGCTCACAAGATCACAAAGCCCGAGATAACGGTGACAGAGGCCCCAATACTGGCGGCATGGGTGCCTACTCGCCTGCACCTGTGGTCACTGCCGAAATGCACGATCGCATCATGCAGCTAGTGATCGAACCAACCGTTAAAGGTATGAGTGATGAAGGCAACGACTTTAGTGGCTTTTTATATGCAGGCGTAATGATTAAC
>WTCC01000144.1 GCA_013138755.1 Gammaproteobacteria bacterium | reverse complement strand
GGCGAGGTAACCATAGATGCTGGCGGCAAAGGCTCGGTTATCTATATTGATACTGATGGTACGGTTATAAAAAATTTACACCTGACTAATTCGGGCGAGTCTCATAATGATATTGATTCAGCTGTTCAGGTACGTGGTAATTTTAATGTTATCAAGGATAATGTGATAGATAACTGCCTGTTTGGCATCGACTTGCAGCAATCCGAGCACAATATCATACGCCGTAATCGCATCTCGTCAAAACCGGTAGAGTTAGGGGTAAGGGGGGACTCTGTACGTCTCTGGTACAGTTTTCATAATAAGATTACCGACAATATCATTCGTGATAGCCGTGATATGGTCGTCTGGTATTCGGCGAATAATACGATCGCCAGGAATGACTCGCGTTATGGCCGGTACTCATTACACTTTATGTATTCACGTTTCAATGATGTTGACTCCAATCATTATGAACACAATTCCATTGGCATTTTTCTGATGTACAGCGATAGCGTGGTGGTGCGCAATAATTACATCGCTTATGCGAACGGTCCTACCGGCATGGGAATCGGATTTAAAGAAACCTCTGATGTCGAAATCTCTAATAACAAGATACTCTATTGTGCTACCGGTTTGTATATAGATGTTTCGCCCTATGAGCCTGATACCACCAACCGGATTCACGATAATGTCATCGCCTTTACCAATATTGCGATAGACTTTCTGAATGACTGGCAAGGAAATATTTTTAAAAATAATGCTTTCAAAGGAAATCAAACCCAGATATCAGTGGCAGGTGGAAAAACCGCCAATAGAAATATCTGGCAGGGAAATTATTGGGATGACTATGAAGGCTTTGATATAGACGGCGATGGTGTTGGTGACAAACCGTACGAGTTATACAGTTATGCTGACCGGATCTGGATGGATGTGCCTGCTGCCCGATTTTTACAGGGAACACCGGTAATGGCAGTGCTGGATTTTCTCGAACGCCTGGCGCCTTTTAGTACACCTGATATGCTGGTAAGAGATCATTCACCTCTGATGGCAGCACCAGAAGCCAATGTCAGGTCAGAACTAAGCGCCAGTGTTGAGTTATGAGGTATATCAGAGGTATATTAGAGGTATATTATGAGTGACTCGAATAAATCTGTTATGAAAAAGAAAAAACCGGCTAAGAAAAAGCCGGTATTAAGCCTGAAAAAACGACAGAGCCAAAGACGCGAATTTCTGCGTTCGTCATTATTGACCGTTGGCTTTGTATCATTATCCCTGGCAGGTCTTCTGCCTGTTGTTCAAGGACGTTCTGCCAGGTTGCGACCACCGGGTGCATTGAAAACCACACTCGATGAACAGAAGTTTTTTGCTGCATGTATAAAATGTGGCCAGTGTGTGCAGGTATGTCCGGTCAATGCGATAAAACTAGCCGAACTGGATGAAGGTGTCGGCATCGGTGTGCCCTATATTGATGCACGCGAACAGGCCTGTGACTTTTCCTGTGACGGGCTGCAATGTGTATTGGCATGTCCGACTGGCGCATTAACACACGACCTCGATTACCCGGCAGATACACGCATGGGTTTTGCCCGACTGGATAATCCGAAAACCTGTCTCGCAGCTAAAGGGCAGGGCTTTAAGGGGCAGGTCAGAGGTCCGGATTTTAAAGGTTTGCTGAGATACGATGAAATCGATCGTTGGGCACCGATACCTGTTGCCGATCATCCCTATGACCTTGAACTGTGTGATCTATGCGTGCGCCAGTGTCCTATCGAGATTCGCATAGCCCAATGCGCGGCTCAGGAAGAGGAACGTGCTGCCGCCAAACAAGTGGGAAAGCAAGCCGGCAAAATAGAACGTGTGGCAGAGCAACATGGTAACGAATGTCCGCCAAAACATGCCATTGAGCTGCAGGAAATTAAAAGTGATGATGGTGTGAAGAGAATGTTACCGGTGATACTGGACGGCTGCGTTGGTTGTGGCGTTTGTGAGATGATATGCCCTGTTGAAGAGAGTCCTTCGATAGTTGTTGATATCGACAAAGTTACTAACTGGGGATAATGGGGAGTTGATATGAATTATATTTTAGAGTCTATTTCCCAGGTATTCGGTAATGCCCCGACCCGTCCGGACAAAGAAAAACAGTCTGATGAATTAAAAAAAATCTATGCCGACAAGAGAGGCAATCTTACCAAAGCAGAACTTGAGGCAGCACACATAGAGCACCATAGCCATTTTTTCAGAAAGTGGCAGAGACGCCGCTGGATTACATTGATCCTGGTGAACGTACTGTTCCTGGTGTCTTATAAATATGATGTACAGTTGCTTGAAGGTGCCATGACAGCATCACGATTTGTCGGTTTTCACTTTGCGGATCTAAATTCTGCTCTACAGGTCATGCTGGCTTATAAACATGTTGTGCTGAACCTGGTCATTGGCACCACTACTGTCTTTATAATGTGGTTGTTATTGGGCGGCAGAACATTTTGTTCCTGGGTCTGTCCATACCATCTATTATCTGAATGGGCAGAGTACCTGCATCTCTGGTTAGTAGGGAAAAAGATAATAAAAAACCACACCTTTCATCGTAAAACTCGTAGTGTTTTTTTTGTTATTTTTGCCTTACTGGCTCTGCTTTCCGGTTATACGGTTTTTGAAACCATCTCGCCTACAGGTATAGTTAGCCGTGCCATTATCTATGGACCGGGTGTGGCTCTGTTGTGGGTAGGTGCACTGCTGTTATTCGAAGTATTTTATTCGCGCCGTGCATGGTGCCGTTATGTTTGCCCTATCGGTGTTACTTACGCTGCAGTTGGCACCCTGTCACCGATACGTGTCGTATATAATGCCAAAGACTGTCATCACGAAGGTGATTGCCGCAAGATATGTCTGGTGCCGCATGTGCTTGATCTGACTATCAGGGGTCGCGCTCACACTCTGGATCAGGATGTCATCGCTGATTGTACCCGTTGCGGCATGTGTGTGGATGTCTGTCCGACAGATTCATTAAATTTTAAAATTAAAGGGCTGGATAAATTTCTATGATCTGTATGGTCTTTAACTTTTTTCTATTGTATCTCCTGGTCCGGTAATGATTAACTTTTCAAATGTAGAAAAAAACTTTCGGCGTAACGCTGTACTTCAGGGTATCAACCTGAACATTGAGCGTGGTCAGCGTGTGGCGCTGGTAGGTTCTAATGGTGCCGGTAAGACCACGTTGATAAGGTGTCTGTTGGGCGAATACAACTGCAAGGGAAAGGTCACCATCGATGACATGGATCCCAGAGAACATCGCCAGCAGGTATTATTAAAAGTTGGTTTCGTACCACAATTACCCCCGCCCCTCAGAATGCCTGTGGGACAGTTAATCCAGTTTGCTTCCAGTCTGTGTGATTCCGATCCGGAAAAAATGCATGAAGTGGCTGATATGCTTGGATTTGATGCGCGACAGTTCAGGC
>WTCC01000090.1 GCA_013138755.1 Gammaproteobacteria bacterium | reverse complement strand
TCATTCACGATGCTGAATACACCATTATCGAAGCGCAGAATGGCAAGGCATGGGCTGCCGATGATAAGGCGCTGGATAAGAAACTTGCCGATATCCGCAAGAAGAACGGTGGCAAGGCGCCTAATATTGTTTACATCCTACTGGACGATGTGGGTTTCGGTGAGATAGGCATGGACAACTTAAGTGTTATCCGTGGTTATAAAACACCAAACATGACAGCCCTTGCCAATTCCGGTATGAGTTTAAACCGGATGTATACCGAACCTTCCTGTACCCCGACACGGGTATCGATGATGACCGGGCGTTATCCGACACGCACTGGCTTAACCGAAGCGAAAGCCACGCTTGCCGGTGATGGCCTGGCAGCCGAAGAAGTCACACTTGCCGAAGTGCTCAGAGATGCGGGTTATTACACTTCGCACGTCGGTAAGTGGCATATGGGTGACATCGAGCAGGCCTATGCCAGTAACCAGGGTTTCATGCATGCCGAGTTCCCGATTCATCAACAGGGCCAGCTTGCCATCATGGGCGGGGACATGGAGTCTGCGGATATCATCCGCGGTGTCGATGTCAGTCGTCAGAAACAGACCTTTACGCTGGATAAACTGTTTACCCCTGATCCTTCGCATATGGTTACCGGTGTTGAGCTGCGCGATGGAAAAATCTATGAGGTTGACTTGAAAGCGGGTGAGGAATGGACGCAGGCAAAATACCGCGAGATGAACGAGCGTTACCAGCGAAATGCATTGGGTCAGCTTCGTACGCTAGCCAAACAGGATAAACCTTTCTTCTTGAACTACTGGCCGCTATTCCCACTTTCTTTTGTGCAGGAACACAGAGATAAATACAACACACTCAATGGCGGCACCATGGCGGACATCCTCGTTGAGATGGATGAGTGGATTGGTGAAATCGTTGCCGAAGTAGATAAATTAGGCATTGCCGAAAACACCATTATCATCGTGATGGGTGACAACGGTCCCTTCCTGCAGTACCAGGGACCGACAGGCCAGACTGATCGTATCTATCGTGGTGGTAAAGCCGATCACCTCGAAGGCGGTATACGGGTTAATGCCTGGGTGCAATGGAAGGGGGTTATCGAAGCGGGCAGTTCTGCCGAAGATATCGTTCATGTCAGCGATCTGTTTACTACACTTGCTCGTTTAGGTAATGCCACAGATGGCATTCCCAGGGATAGAATTATCGATGGGGTTGATCAGAGTGGCGTACTGCTGCTGGGTGAAACCCATGGTCGTCGTGATTATGTGCATGTCTATGAAGGCACAACATTCAAGTCAATCGTAAAAAACAAGTACAAGATACATCTGCCAGCGCCTGGAGACAATCCGATCAGAGCACCGATCTTTGATCTTTACCGCGATCCACGAGAGCAGCGTCCAATAGATGGCATTAAGTATGGTCCATGGGCCGGTGGTCAGTTTGTGGCGATGGCACAACGCCATTTGGCATTCAAACAGAAGTATCCGGACAGACCGCCAACGCGCGGAAAACCTTATACCGGGATAGAGAACCTTAGACCAGAGAGTAAAAAGATCGTAGAGATCTTTATGCTCGGTTTGCCGCAACCATAAGTTGTGTACCGACTTAAGTAAGTGGTTGTAAATAATTTTTCGGATAAAAGATAAACGTAAAAAATACATTGAGGTGGAAACCATGAAAATAGTTACAAGTTTTGTTTTGTTGGCATTGATGATGACATCGGTATTTGCTGATGTTATTGAACTTAAAAATGGTAAAAAAATAGAAGGCACATTTATTGGTCGTGAGGGCGATAACATTAAGTTTGATGCTGATGGCATTACCATGACTTTTAATGCATCTGATGTAGTAAATATCTCCATGGGTAGTATGGCGCAACCAGCTAACGAGACTAAGAGTGAAGCCGCAGCAGGCAGCAGCAAGGCAGCTAAAAATGTGACTGTGCCTACAGGTACCACACTGGTGATACGAATTGTTGAAGCGTTAAATCCAAAAAAAAATGCTAAGGGTCATAAGTTTACGGCAAAACTGGAAGCATCAGTTGTTATTGATGGCAATACCGTTATCCCGGTGGATAGTAATGTCTATGGTGTTGTACTAGAAGCAAAGACAGCAAGGCGAATAGCTGGTAAGTCATCAATCAAGCTTGGCGTTACGGATATTCGTATCGATGGACAGATGCACAAAATTAAATCAACTGAGCTGACGGGGCTTTCTGAAGAAACAGCTAAGAAATCAGCTGGCCAGGTGGTCAAGGGGGCAGCGATTGGCGGCCTTATTGATGGTAAAAGCGGAGCCAGAACAGGTGCCAAGGTTGGTGTCGGTGCAGCAATTTTATCTGGTGGTAATCAGGCCGAGATTCCTGCAGGTACTCTGCTTGAATTTACCTTAACTGAAGCACTTGTTTTGTAACTGAGTCATTCGAATAAATTAAAAATTTTTCAAAACAAAGCTAATTTAAAGGAGAACTAGTATGTCTGCTATTCAAGGCTACATAAAAATAATAAAAGTGTTAATGGTGCTGACTGTGGCAGCAGGTCTGTTTGGTTCAGTGCTGTTTACTGAAGCGGGTCAGATAATAAACCTGCCTAGCAGCTGGTTATATGCGGTGTATCCGCATATCGGATGGGTCAGTGTAATCGTTGGTGTTATCGCGCTGGTTGTATTGGCCCTGCATCTTCGCCAGGGTTTATTACAAAGAAAGCTGGTAATCGCTTATGTCGTCGTTATCGCGGGCATGATATTTGTGACAAACTTTTTTGTCCCTGAAGTCTGGCTGCGCGGGCATCATCATACGGCTACTTTTATCCCTGTGTCGGAAGCGGATGAATTTCTGGAAGAAGACGCGGATGTTTTTGTACTCGAGATCAATGGCGAAGCGAGAGCTTATCCTCGTGACTGGATGATGCTGCCTCATATCGCAGGCGATACGGTTGGTGGTGAAGATGTGGTAATGACCTATTGCGCGTTGAGCAATCTGCCGCTTGCCTACAGTTCATCGATAGAGGGTGAAGAAGCGCATCTGAAAGTGGTCTCACAGGTGCATAACAACCTCGTCATGGTCGACACCAACACAAATGTTATGTATCAACAGATTACATCTAGTACACCAGATAATAGTCAGACACTTGATCCTCGTGCCGGTCAGCGCATGCCCTGGCATTCATTTAAAGAGATTTATCCAGAAGGTCTGGTCTTTCGTGTCGTAGAAAAAGGGCCGTATGCTTTATTGGATAAGATTACTTACGCCATGTTTGTCTATAGTCTTGACTCTCACTATAACGGCCCAAAACCCTTGTTCCCGACTTTACGACTGGATGACGACCGGCTTCCTGTAAAAGAGAAGATATGGGGCATCAGCCTGGGTGGTGAACAGGTAGCCTATACCCGCAGTTTTTTTGAGAAGCAGTCTGTACACAATACAGTCGTTGGCGGTGAACCGGTGGTAGTGGCATGGTTCCCTGAATATGAAACCCTTGGTGTGTTTAGCCGACGTATCAACGGGCAGGTAATAGAAGTCAGTGATATCGACGTCTATGGTGATACAGGTGAAGGCAAACTGAAAAGAGTCACGCAGTATCCGCACGTTTTCTGGATGGTATGGAGTCACTGGTACCCCGATACCAAGGTGATGAGTTAGAGAAAATAATGTAGGTGCGAATTCATTCGTACAGCGGCTCTAAAATGTTCATGCATTGTACCGATGAATAATTCTGTACTTCCATGCGCCACTTCTTTGGGACTTACATAATTAGTTACATGCAATTTTTAATTAGTTTTTTTCTGTTAACAGTCATTTTTAGCAGCAGTGCTTTTGCTGAAGAAAATATAAGCACACGCCATATCCCGCTGGATGGGCAGGCTAACTTTCGTGATATTGGTGCTTATAAAACGACTGATGGTCTTATAGTAAAACGTGGCCTAATTTATCGTTCAGGTGAACTCGGTCGTTTGAGCGATAAAGATGTTGAACGATTACACGTCTTGTTAATATATGATCTTTTGATAATCACGAGTAGTCGTAATTATTCACATTTCTTTGGTAACTTGTATTCTTCACGAATGGCCATGAGCTTATCCTGAAGCTGGAGCAAACTTGTTCTTGCTTCTGTCTCACTGTTAGTGTCCCAGTCTTTTTCCACGACACCAGGTATCAATTCTTTTGTTTTGTTGTTACCCTGGTCTGCATAACTCAATACTTCCAGCCAGTAACCTGCGACGGCAAAGTTTGGATTGCTGGACTGTTTAGCTTTGGCTGCATCTTGCAGTGCATCCTGATGGTCACAGGTCACCAG
>WTCC01000084.1 GCA_013138755.1 Gammaproteobacteria bacterium | reverse complement strand
CATCGATGACAGTTTGTTTATTCATCGCTTCTAATACTAAAACAGGCACTGTTCCTTTAGGCGACAGTGCTAGCATTTCAGGTGGTTTATTTTGCATAACAATTGCACGTAGCATGACAGTTTGTTGAGCTAATAAAATGACAAGTCTCGCACGCATAGCGTAAGGACAGTTTTGCAGGGAGTACAGTACTGGCAGTGTCATAAGGTGTGTGCTTTTAATGCCATCGCTAACTTCAATCCCCATTTAGATAATGCAATTGAGCGCTGAAGGTGCCAGCCAACGCTTTACAAACCCTGGCAATATTGTGCATTAGTCGATACGCTAATCTTATTGCTTAATTGCTGTGGTGTCTGATCATCACCGTTTAACAGGTTTTCAAAGTGTTTAATCAATTGCGTTTTGTCTAGCTCAGCTTTAGAACCAGCGCCAATATTAGTCAGATCAATAAAAAACTCATCAAATAAATCGACAAGGTCACTGACGATGTCGACGTTTAAAAACTGTTCATTATTATAAATACTTGGGTAGCCACCTTTTTGTTTATCAACGGCGAAAGAAACCCCTTTGATATTCGTTATAGTGGTCGCTTTTGTACACTTCAGCATACAACCATCTTCAATGGTGGGCTTTTTACAGCCTACGGTTTGCTGAAAGAAACACTGGCGACTGGTCATCATTAAAATCGGATGATAAATGCTGTACAGCAGTTTGAAGTTACCCGGATCTGAGTTTCCTGGACGTACAATATTTTTAATTTGCATACGATTAATTTCGTTTGAAATAAAAGCGCCGGCACAATTTAATTCTTCTTTCAGGGTTAATAATGCATAAGAGTTGGTGGTATTTAAGAATGGACCGGCAACCCATTCAATGCCCATTTCAAATGCTTTATAAGCAATGCCGGTATTATTACTGACGATACGTTTAGGGTGAACCTGTTCAAGCATCCGCACCGATTCATCGTAATCTTTACCAATTAATACCGCCGGAAACCATGGAATTAAGCGAGGATTTCGCAATAAAAGTTCGATATGTTTGTTGCAGCCTTTTTTGAGACTTTCTGGCAACTTGAAATACACGTCAGCATCAGTTAAATCACACAGGTGCACGTCTTTTTCGTCGGCAATTAATATCGACAGTCTTGGGTTTGTAGGCGTTTTTTTATGTTTCTCTAACGGTGCTATATCAACAGTGGGAATAATGTCGACTGAATTATTTAATAATGAAGCCGCCTGGTTTTTCAATACCGTCAATTGTTTAAATGGAATAGTTAAGCCATTATCTAAACGATTACAATCAAAGCCTTCAATGCGGTAATTATTGCTAGCAATGTTTTTAAAGCGTTTTTCTAACGTTGCCTGATTGATTGCTGAATCACTGGCAGACCTGAGCGATGATTCAGTTTGCACGCGATGAACTTTGTCATTATCACCTATCGTCATCGTTAAACATAAAGGTGCGTTCAACTGTCCAGAAAAAGCTAATACTAACGGTTGTTTGGCAATACTGAGGTATTTAATCTTTTCTGCGAGCTCTGCCCCAATTTCATTTTTCTTAATGTGAAGTTCGTCTTTCACATGCAGAATATCCTCAACTAAAACAGCATTACTTTTTCCAATGGCATGGTTAACACTGTGATCACGAGGGTTGTCGATAAACATATCTTTGCTGAGGTTGCCCTGTAAAAAGGAGTTGGTAAAATCACGGTTAAATACACGGTGTAAGTTAGAGTCGTCGGCCAACAGTTTTCCTGTATCAACAAACTGGTCGACCTGCTTTCTCCAGGTATCAACTACGGTATAAACATAGTGTGCATTTTTAATACGACCTTCAATTTTCAATGAATCAACTTGCGCATCGACTAACGCCGGTAAATCAAAATAAGCAGAATTGTCTTTCAAGTTGAGTGGAAAACGATTACCCGCCGCTGTGATTTCATATTCATCACGACATGCCTGGCTACAACTTCCACGGTTGCCCGAGTTACCCACGCTAACCGAGCTGGAATAACACTGGCCAGAAAAGGCAATACACAGCGCGCCATGCACAAAAACCTCGGTTAGTACGTCGTGCTTGTGGGCGAGTGTAGTCAATGATTTTATTTCGCCAATATTTAATTCACGCGACAGATTAACGCGCGATGCGCCGATCTTTGCCAGAAATAAAATCTGGCCTTCATTATGTGTCGTCAACTGAGTTGAAGCGTGAATATTGAGCGTCGGAAAATGCTTCTTTACCAGGTTAAAAACGCCAAGATCCTGTACGATAATGCCATCGATACCAGAGTTAACCAGCTTGTTAAGCAGTTTGATCAAGCTGCTTAACTCCGGCTCCAGAATGACAACATTTAAGGTCAAAAACACCTCGCAATCGTATTGATGCGCTAAACGTAAGATACCGGATAAATCATCGAGAGTAAGATTGGTGGCTCGATTACGCGCATTAAAATTATCCAGACCGCAGTAGACGGCATTAGCGCCGGCAATAACGGCAGCTTTAATCGCTTCA
>WTCC01000045.1 GCA_013138755.1 Gammaproteobacteria bacterium | reverse complement strand
TGGATAAAATACAGTTGGCGATGAAGGTTTTTTTCTTTTTTACAGGTCTCGTTCTATGGGCTGGGATCTGGTTGACAGGTTTTGATGTCGCGCACTGGCTTTTATTTTTGCCTGCGACATTTTTTCTATTTGCCGCCATCACTGGCATCTGTCCTGGTCTTATACTTTTTAATGAGATTTTTCGCAGTAAGCAGTCACAAGAAATAGACTAGCAGGTCTGAGTGGTTTGCTTGAGGCTGCCGTTTCTATGAATTCTTTTCATCGTTTTCTGAACCTAAAATAATCCCGTATTGTTGGAGCTCCTGTAATGCGGTGAGCCCTCCTTGTTTTACAACGTCTGGATTTGGGTGATCCATTTCTTTTACGATATGATCAATGGCGTCTATTCCAGAGTAGTTTTCATTTTCCTGCAGTAAGCTAATGAGTCTTGCCGTTACCGGGTTAATCTCAAGGAAGTGCACCTCATCGTTTCTGTTACGATATACCACGAGGTAAGTTGCTTGCTCAGGCGCTTCTTGAGGAAGTTTGTCGGGCCCCATCGTGTGCACTGGAAACTGATAAACCAGAGGCCAGGCAACAGGGGAAAATACCGGACGTTGTTTGAGTAAGTCACCATTGGCATCGACATCATCCATGTTGATGACCTCGTCGGAAACGTGAAGCGCCATTTCCACCCACTCATAATGTGCCAGTTCAATTAAACCTGCAGGGTCTTCAGGTTGCGGTTCTCTTTCAGTCTGTAGATACTCAATAAATTCCTGGGATATCTCCAGGAAGTAGGGACTATGACTCTGGTGATTAGCAAAGAAGTCGCGCACCATCTTGTGCCAATTTTCATCGTTATATATCTCGCGGATAACAGGGAATCCGCTAGCGATAAAACCTTCGACATTATTATAAAAAAGTTCGCGATAGATGCCCATTCGACGGTCTTCTATACCATCCGGCATGGCGTTTTTTTCCGGATTGCGGATGTGCGCGGTAAATTCGTACTGGTGTTTTTTAAAGGCAGGAATGGTCATGCGTGTATTAGCTACTGGTCGTGGTCGATTGAGGTTTCTTTAAATGATTCTGCCACTGATTTTGCATAGCAATAATCTGTTCTACTTCAGTGAGCAGCTCCGGCACTGGTGGGATATTAAAATCCCGCTCTAGTAATGTCGGGAAAACGCCAAAGTGTTCGTATGCTTTGTGCAGGATATCCCACACGGGGTCGATGATATCAGCACCGTGAGTATCGACGATCAGATCATCAGCTTCATTATAGTGCCCGGCGATGTGTGCGTAACGAATACGTTTAGCGGGTAGTTGCTTTAAGAATTCGATGGGATCGTAGTGATGATTAATTGAATTAACGTAGATGTTATTTACATCGAGTAATAATCCACAGTCGGCTTCTTCTAATACTGCGTTAATAAACTCGATTTCTTCCATCTCTTTACCAGGCGCGGGAGTGTAATAAGACGCATTTTCCATAGAGATTTCTTGTTGCAATATATCTTGTACGCGACGGATGCGTTCAGCGACATAATGCACCGCTTCTTCCGAGAAAGGTATGGGCAAGAGATCGTAAAGATGGCCATCATCTGAGCAATAAGTTAAATGTTCAGAATAGTGTTTGATGCCGTGAGTGTTAATAAAGTTACCCACATCTCTGACGAAATCTTCGTCTAATGGAGAAGGGCTGCCGATAGAAAGAGATAAGCCGTGGCAGACAAAATCGTATTTTTCTGTGAACTGCCTGAGTTTTTTACCGAATGTGCCACCAACATTTATCCAGTTTTCCGGTGCAACTTCCATAAAGTTAACTGAAGAGAGATCGCTCTCCAACATTTCATCCAGTTTTTCACGGCGAAGCCCAAGGCCAGCACCGGTGACAGGAAAAAGTTGATTTTCCATAGTAGTCATATCTTAGTCATTCCTATGTAACTCATCTATTTGCCGTTCTGTTGTCAGTTATTACTGGCAGCTATTACACTTTCTGGTGATGAGGTGATCGATACTGGCTTTGCCGGCACCATTGAAAAATAGAACCAGCAGCATTATAAAGTAGGTTGCGGCAAATTCGATACCATTTTTTAAAATAGTAAAGTTTCCAGTTTCTGTCAGCCAGTCTATATTGCCATGTTCGCTTAATATAGCTTTTGCTACTTCTTTTCTTTCCTGTGCACCTTCAATTAAGTCCATGCGCCATTCCCAGGGTACGGTCAGTGTGGTTTCAGGCAGTGCGTGCCAGCCATTCGCCCAATGTGCGGTTGCTGCTGCTACTAACATGGTTATCATCAGAGGAAATGAAAACCAGCGAGTTGCTAAGCCGATAAGTATGGCAATGCCACCAAAAAATTCAGTTGTGCCAGAGAGAAAAGCCATGAGGTCAGGAAAAGGTAGCCCCAGATATTCGCCGAAATAATAAGCTGTGCTTTCAAGATCCTTGAGTTTTCCCCAGCCGGCGAGAATGAAAATGGGTGCAAGATATATTCTTAACGCTAAAGGCCCTAAAAAATCGACAGCACGAGTTGCGTTAAGTAATGATTGTGCTTTGCAGCCAAGTGAGATTAGTGTTTTCATAGCACTCCCTGAGTTGTCATATGGGTTGTCATATTTTATGTTTAGTGGACATGCTTAGTAGCTGAATAGTTCAGCGCTACTAATTATAAGGTCGATTAAAGACCGATTTGTAATTTAGCTTTTCGCTGTCAGGTTAGGGTACAGGTCTTCTAACATAATGGATTTCCCATTTTCTTGTACGATACGCGCATGTCGACGACTAAGTTCTCGTGGATTTTTTACACCACAGGAGTGTGCTAAAACGCCAACTTCATAACAGATGTTTTTGATGTAGCTGGCGACGCGTATCGATTTTTGTTCGGCGACCAAACCGCGTTGTAGTTTTTTATTATGAGTGGTGATGCCAGTAGGGCAGGTATTCTCATGACATTGCAGGGCTTGTATGCAACCCAGTGAAAACATAAAGCCGCGTGCTGAGGTAATAAAATCAGCGCCGACACAGAGTGCCCAGGCAACATCGGCGGGATTGATTAATTTTCCTGATGCGATAACTTTGATCCGGTCTCTCAAGCCGGCGCTGATAATCGTATCTATCGCAAGCGGTAAACTTTCGTGAATTGGCATGCCGACGTTATCGATTAAGCTCATCGGTGCGGCTCCGGTACCACCATCGGCGCTATCGATTGTGATGAAGTCGGGAGCCGATTCTTTGCCGCGTTTGTTTACGGCATCAAGGAATTCTCCTAACCAGATCTTGTCTCCCATAACTGCTTTAAAGCCAACGGGCTTACCAGTGACCTGACGTATATGATTTATCATATCGATTAAGTCTTCGTTATTTTCGATCTCTACATGCCTGTTAGGGCTGATGGAATCGGTATTAACAGGAATGCCGCGAATCTGTGCGATCTCTTCGCTGACCTTGGCGGCGGGTAATATACCGCCTTTACCCGGTTTTGCACCTTGTGAAAGTTTTATCTCAAACATTCTGACGGTTTCGTGTGCTGCTACTTCTCGTAGTTTTTCATCGGATAAGTTGCCATCTTTATCTCGTACACCGTACTTAGCTGTACCGATCTGAAAGACTATATCAGCACCACCTTCGAGGTGAGAAGCTGATAGACCGCCCTCGCCAGTGTTCATCCACGCATGTGCTTTTTTTGCACCAAAAGACAATGCCTGTACTGCCGGTTTTGAAATAGCGCCATAGCTCATGCCGGAGATATTAAAAAATGAATAGGCGGTAAATGGTTTTTTAGCGGAATTTTTGCCGATAACAATGGGTCCGCATTCAACTGCATCTTTGCCTAGTGTAGGGAATGCGGTGTTAACAAACAGAACCGTGCCACTGGGTTTTAAGTCATGAGTTGATCCGAAGGCAACGAGATTATCTATATCTTTAGCTGCGCGATATACCCATGAGCGTTGCGCTCGATTGAACGGCATCTCTTCTCTATCCATAGTGAAAAAATACTGGCGAAAAAAGGCACCCATGTGTTCAAAGAAATATCGGAAGTGACCGATGACGGGATAGTTTCTTCTGATCGCGTGTTTGGTCTGTGTGACATCAGAGATGTAAACACCGATAAGAAAGAGAATAAATATTCCAACCACAAAAATAAAAATGGTCGCCATCCAGCCTAGGACTTGTAGTCCAAAAGATTCCCCTGAGAACATTTCTTTTCCTGTTTGTGAATTTATTGTTGGTTAGTATTATTAATATTGTGTTAGTTCATTAGCCTGTTGCTAATAAACCTATTGATTTTAAATTAATATAAACAATTTATTTATTAGCAGGCAACAAAAAAGCCCCGAACAATCGGGGCTTTTATTAAGCGATGTTTTAGCTCAGGTTTGAGCTAAGTGGAGAGCTTATTTCTTGTCGCCACCACATTTGCCTTCGCCACATTTAGCTTCTTTAGCTTTTTTGCCTTCGCCACATTTACCTTCAGCAACGT
>WTCC01000046.1 GCA_013138755.1 Gammaproteobacteria bacterium | reverse complement strand
TCTGGCCCCGAAACCATCATTCCATACCTTCCTGTATGTAACCGGAACCTGCACACTGTCATTAACCTTTTGCAATAGGTCTGATGGATACTGCTCCACATTGTGAAATGACTTTTGAACCGAGCTTGAGAATGTCATAATCCACCTATTCCCAAACCAAATTAAGAACTTCTATTTTTTTAAGGTTTTTGTTAACGGGACAATCATGATAATGCCTGCTGCAACATAGGCGATGGCAATCAGGGTGTCCCAGATCTTGGCCTTCCATCCTTCGGCCCTGAAGGCGTCAATCAGTATCAACACACCGCCTGCAAGCACCATGATGCCAATATAGAGGACACTGACAAGGGTGGTCATCCCGGACATGTACAGGCCTATTGCGCCAAGGACGACCAGTAATATACCCATAAACATCATCCAGCCCCAGTTCTTGCGAACTTCACCGGCAAGTTGTTCAACAGCATCATTCATAGTATTCTCCAATTGGTAATCAATCTGTTAATTAACTCACAGACAAAATAGGTATAATTGTAGTTATGCCATCTGTTTTGTATCATTCCTTGTGTATAAAAATCTGCTTACCTGTCTGTGTAAGCTGCCTGCAGGTTATATTGCTCAGTTCTCAGTGTCTATGATTTTAACCAACTGAGGTACATTTAGTCGCAATATGCTAAGGATGATACTGATGGTGGGGTTACCCTTTATTCGCCGTATTTATTGAATATTTTTTGTAACTACTCAGCGTAAATTAATTAAAAAATAGCTTGACACGTTTTTGGAGTGGTTGTTGAAAAATATACTGGTATTGCGCATTGCCTTTTAAAGGTCAGGTAGGATGCAAAAGATTGGCCGTAGCAGCATCATCAGGCTGGCAATAGACCTGCCTACGAATGAGATTATTTAACAGCGTACAGAGCAATACAAAGCTCAAAAATCGCTTCTGAAAACCCATGAGAGAATACACCTGTACTGAAACCCACAGGTGTATTCATTGAAAATAAATCCGCTAGAGATTGAAAAGTCTCTCGACAATGCGCAAAGACTTATCGAACAGGAGCAAGGTCTGTCACCTTCTCTACGAGCCGCATTAGAGGTTTTATTGTTATTGGTCACAGTGCTGTTAAACCGCTCAACACTCAATAGTAAAAACAGCAGCAAGCCGCCGTCCAGTGATCCCAATCGTCTAAAAACGACCCGAAAGAAATCAGATAAATCCCCGGGCGCTCAAGCTGGACATCTTGGCAAGACACTGAAAAAGACAGATGACCCGGATGTAATAGAGGTCATTTCTATCGATCGCCGAACCTTGCCTAAAGGCACTTACCACCAGGCAGGGTTTGAAACAAGGCAAGTGTTTGATATCGATATTTCACGAGTCATCACGGAATATCAGGCGCAGGTACTTGAGGACGAAAAAGGTAATCGTTTTGTTGCCAGTTTCCCGGAAGGCGTGACAAAAGCGGTGCAGTATGGCAATCAAATAAAAGCCCATGCGGTTTATTTGTCGCAGTATCAATTGCTACCCTACAAACGCATACAGCACTATTTTGCCGACCAGCTACAGATCCCTCTCAGTGAAGGCTCAATCTATAATTTTAATGTTCAGGCCTTTGCTCAACTGGCGGCGTTTGAGCAGATAAGCAAAGACAGATTAGCGCAAGCAGCTATTGCCCATGCCGATGAAACCGGGATTAACATCAATGGTAAGCGTCTGTGGCTGCATTGCGCCACTAATAAAACATGGACACATTATTTTCCTCATGAAAAACGGGGCATGGATGCGATGGATGAAATCGGTATACTCCCCCGCTTCAAAGGCATCCTGTGCCATGATCACTGGAAACCTTATTACCGTTACCCCTTCACCCATGCGTTATGCAATGCGCATCATCTCAGGGAGCTGACGCGAGCCTGGGAACAGGATGGACAGAGCTGGGCTAAAAACATGGAGAAACTGCTCAGAACAATCAATCAGGCAGTCGATGATGCCGGTAATGCGCTACCCCCTAATGCTGTAAAAGATTATCGAAAACGCTACAAAGCCTTGTTAAAAAAAGCAGAAATTGAATGTCCGCCACCAGACACCTCCTCAGGCAAACCTAAGCGAGGTCGAGTGAGACGCAGCAAAGCAAGGAATTTATTAGAACGTTTGATCAACTATGAAGACGATGTGTTGCGCTTCATGGAAAATCCGCTTGTCCCTTTTACGAATAATCTGGGCGAGAATGATATTAGGATGACAAAAGTTCAGCAAAAAATATCGGGGTGTTTTCGCAGTACCGAAGGGGCAAAAATATTCTGTCGTGTACGCGGTTACCTGTCAACGTGCCGTAAGCAAGGCATTACTGCATCCCAGGCACTGAAACTTGTATTTGAAGGAAAGTTGCCAGATTTTGTGGCGTAATTTTTATATACTATGGAAATTACGCTGAGTAGTTACTATTTTTTTAACAAATGAATGAAAACAATACCTATTGGAATGTATGGACCTGGCCGAATGCTATAACAGTTAGCAGGTTGGTGCTTGGCGTTTTTGGTGCATTAAATGCGCTAGGGATAATTAATGTAGGAAATATTTTTACTCCTGCAACGGGCATCTCTTCCGATTTATTTGTACCTTATAATGTCGCCATTGGTGGGATAATGATTACTCTTGCAATCGCAAGCGACTCACTGGATGGGTATATTGCACGCAAAACGAACTCGGTTTCTCGCGTTGGTGAGTTTATCGATCCGTTGGTGGACAAGCTGCTTTTCTGGATTGCAGTTGGCGTGATTTTCCTTGTGCAATCAACTTT
>WTCC01000203.1 GCA_013138755.1 Gammaproteobacteria bacterium | reverse complement strand
AGACCACAAGCTCTGACGTTATAAAACCAAGCAACACCAGGATGCTGGCGAGTGGCATAGACAACCATTTGGCAACAGCTTGTGCGATCAATGAAAGCCCCAGTATTAACACCAGAGCCAGGATGATGTGTTCAACAATCATGCAGTTGTGACAAGGCGCTTACTCATTAATTCAGCCTGAAACAGTTATTAACAGGACGTGTAAAAAGGATACCCTGTATTCAAGATTGTCTGTAGCATGGATGCTACAGTCAAGCCTACATGGCGGTATTTACGGCGCATCTTGAATACAGGGTATCCTTTTTACACGTCCTGTTAATAACTATCTGGCACAGCCAAACTATTTGGTTAAATTATATTATCACTCACCGCCCTTCCGTTAACAGTTAGAGGTATGGAATGGAACCCGTCGCCTGAGACCGTATGCCACTCAGAAAAGTTAACGGCACAGCAGTGAATTAGACTAACTAACTTGCTGCCAGCTAAGCCAGTCAGAATGATTTTCAACGATATGAAATAATGCAGCGATTACATGCCGATCATAACGGCTATCAGCTTCAGAAAACAGAACATCCAGCACTTCTTTAACTGGCATACCTGAGCGGTAGGCTCTTGAACTGGTCATAGCAACAAAGGCATTGGCAACGGATAAAATCCGTGACTCCTGAACGATGTCATCTCCGGATACACCTTTAGGATAACCGCTACCATCAAGGCATTCATTTTTTTGTTGCACAAAAGTTATCACCGGGCCGTCAAATTCAAGATCCTGCAATATTTCTACGCTGTAATTAATATTTTCCCTTAACATTAATTCTTCTTCTTTTGTTAACGGCTCTACATTGGTTAGCATTTCAGCCGGTATATATAATTTTCCTATGTTTGCCAATAAGGCAGCCATCGCTAACGCATCGATACGTTTTTGCGGCAGCTCCATTGCACGCGCGATGGCCACTGCCACTTCCCGCGTTCTTTGCGAATGATAGACACAGTGAGGATCATGTTTATCGATAAGCTGCGCCAGCGTTGAAATAATGCCTTCCATTAAACGGTTATGCCTGCCTTGCGCATCCTTTATCTTTGTTATGTCATGCATAACATATAAATATGACTGCCTGTAATCAGGATGTTTCAGGGCAATGACCGACACATGATAATCATGGCGCTTATCTTTACATTCCAGCCGCATTTCCTTATTGCGAACATTATCTTCATTAATGTCCGGTTTTATTGCTAATAACTGATTGCATATTTCATTATTAAAAATATGATTTAAAGCTTTACCCCGGACATCCACATTGTCGATAGAGAATGATTTTGCCAGCGCATCATTAATAAACACCAGCTTATTATTATGATCAAGTAAAAAAGCATGATCATTAACACTGTCACCAATCGCATTTAGCAGTTCAGCACGCGCTTTCAAACGAGACGTTGCTTTTTGCAGATGCAAACTTGTGGCATGCCGCCATATGGCAATAAAACTGATTGTGACTATAAAAACCACTAGCAAAAAAACAGTCAGGATAAAATTCTGATGCACTGTCGATTCCAGCAATGCTTCATCAACATCAATTTTCTGCACAAGAATCATTGATGAATGTTGAACCGTTCTCGCCGTTGCTAAAACCTGTATTTGACGATAGTCCCGACCAGCAACAAAACCACCAATATTATTTGCCGCATTTGCAGATGCGTTCACTGACCCTGCCTGTTTATGAAAAAGTTCAAACCCCTGCTTTAGAGGAGTTAAATAATTAACACTGTCTTCATCGTGCGAAACCAGTAAAGTCTCTTCTGAATCGGTGGTCAGCCACTCCTTCAATAGTAATTGAAATAAATTATTTTCAGGATTGATGACCGCAATAACGGCACCTCTAAAATCATCAGGGCTTAACGACTGCACAGAGTTAACAGGAACAACAATAATCAGGCGTGGCTGCTTCACACCTGCAGCATCGTTTCCAATGTTAACTATATTAGAAATGAATATTGTGTGATTTTCCAGGGCGCGCTTATATGCCTGACTTACTGCTAGCTCTTTAAGCGGAAAGTAACGTGTTGCCAGCACCTGTCGACTTTCATTAAAGATGGCGACACCATCGTTAACTTTGTTATCAATATTGTTTTTAATCTTATGCACAGGCGTAAACACACTGGCACGATCTGCCGTTGCGTTTAACAGATTTTTTAAATGATTTAACTGGCCGCGACCGGTTTCATCATTGTCTGTTTTAGCGGAAGATGATTGACTGACATACAACTGTACCAGTGGATTTGTTGCCAGCGTATTAATATTTTCAAGCTGCTTATCAAACCAGCTTTCCACCGAATGCTGTTGCGATTCAGCCATGATGCTTAATCGCGCCTGCCAGGCATCTATGTCACGTTGCTTTTCAGCAGACACATATTCAAACACCAGCCAGATACTGCCGCTGATAAATAACAGCAACAATACAAACGCAATAAAGACCGGTTTATTATTCACTATTCAAAGACCCTTAATCAGGCACATGCATCCACCAGTTATCTTCATTAAGCGAATATACCGGAACATAATGAAAAATATCCGCATGTGATATTACTTCTTCAATCTGGTTATCCAGTATAAAAATATCGTTATTATTTTTTATCGCCATCACTGCATGTGCAACTCTCAGGTTAGTGTCCTGTACGACAACCACACGCATTGCGTTAATATCATAACCCAGCCACTTCATCGATAACATTTTAATAATGGCATAATCCTCACAGTCACCACTGTTAAGCAAAAACTCTTTTGGTGTCGCCCAGTAATCAGCAATACCATAATTTTCAATATCCAGAATGTATTCTTTCTGGTTAGCATATTTGTTGACTAATTTTATCTGTAACATGACCGGCAGGTGTTTTATACTTTTTAAAAAAACCTGCCATTGTTTTAGATGACATTGATTAAACTGTAT
>WTCC01000107.1 GCA_013138755.1 Gammaproteobacteria bacterium | reverse complement strand
AGTCAGACAACAGTGCTATTGCTTTCCTCAAACATTTGCCCGCCACTTTCGAAACCGTTATCGAAGGTAAAAGTGTGTACATGGTTCATGCACAGCCACCGGATGAATGCCTTGGCGGTATTAAACTGTTAGATAAAACCGGCCAGATTCAAGCAGATAGGGTAGAGCTATGGTCCGAACGACTGCAGTCCTTTAATAGTGATGTGCTGGTCGTCGGCCATACTCATCAGGTATTTGCTGAGGTTATTGCAAACACGCTGGTGATTAATCCAGGCAGTACGGTGTTCAATAATTGTTGCGCGATATTACGGCTACCGGAAATGACTGTTGAGACATTTTCTTTGAGTGGTAAAAAGATCGAAAAAACATGGAACTGGGGAGAGCATGTTATCTATAGAAAATAGGACGCAGATTACTCTGAGGTAAGATCCTGTACACTCCCGCGCTCGGCATATCCCTATGCCTCACACTGCAGACTGTAATTCTAATGTATCCCTATGTTTCCATGGCGAGAACGTTCGACTAACTTCCTGAATCCATTTCTAGTCAAATGCAAAAGTTCAGTATGATTACCTGCTTCTATGTAAACGTCATCACAATCATCTAGATCATAATCAACGATGGTGTACATTCCGTATGCTTCACCAATAGGCGGGTAAGCACCTCGGTCGCAATCTGTAAACACATAACTTAACTCGGTTTCTGACGCTAATTCCATATTTCGATTCAACATCGTATTGAGTTCGTTAATCTTCACATACTGGTTTGCTGGAACTAAAGCCATCACAAAACCATAATCGTCTTCCAGGACAACTGATTTGACCATTTTTGCAGAAGGTATATGTGCGGAATTTGCAGAATGTAGGCTAGAATTAGCATGGCTATGACTAACTACATCATAAGCGATACCATGTTTGACCAATTCGTGAGCCAGAGTAGGTGCGATATTCATGAGACATCTCCATCTGAGTGAGAAATGTTAGCGCAGAAAGTATAGCCCCACTGTATTCAAAAAAGAAAGGTCTTTTTTATATGTTTATGCAATTTGTTAAGAAATTAAAAGCAATCTCTCAAAGTCGCTGGTATTGGCCAGCATTTTTCGTCTCTGGAGTTGGCTTGTTATCAGTCGCTTTAATTTTTCAGTACGTACTCGAAGAACTGCCTTGTGTAGTCTGTATCCAGATTCGCTTATTGATCTCTTTGCTGGTAATCATCGCAATCATTGGCTTCTTCTCTCGACGCAACAGGGTGATGACCTTCCTTAGCCATCTATCGGTGGTAATGGTTGCGATTAGTTTTGTCGAGCGATGCTATCTGCTGCTGGGTACGGAGAAAGGCTTTGTATTTTCAGATTGTGGATTTAGCCTTGGCTTACCAACGTGGTTCGCAATCGAAGAATGGCTGCCCTGGCTATACCGCATTGAAACGTCTTGTGGATATACGCCAGAAATCATATTCGGTATAACCATGGCTGAAGCGCTGATGTTGCTGTCTTCGTTGCTATTATTACTTGGTCTATGTGTATTTGTGGTGAATATCATCAATATGAAAGAATAACGGTCACGACCTGATTTCATCAGCATTCTGGTATAATGCGCGGTTTTTTATCATTATGATTATCTAGAGATAAACCATGCCAAAGATTATATATACCGAAACAGATGAAGCACCTGCGCTAGCCACTTATTCATTTTTACCCATTGTTCAGGCATTTACACAGGCTGCTGGCATCAGTGTTGAAACACGCGACATTTCATTGGCTGGTCGAATTATTTCTACTTTCCCGGATAATCTGTCAGATGATCAAAAACAGAGCGATGCTTTATCAGAATTAGGAGAGTTAGCAAAAAAACCGGAAGCTAACATTATTAAGCTACCCAATATCAGCGCTTCGATACCTCAGCTACACGCTGCTATCAAAGAACTGCAATCATTGGGATACGTTGTACCTGATTTTCCGGAAGAGCCAGCTAACGACGAAGAGCAGAGCATCAAGACACGTTACGCTAAAGTATTAGGCAGCGCGGTGAATCCTGTGTTACGTGAAGGTAATTCTGACCGACGAGTCGCCGCTCCCGTTAAAGAATATGCAAAAAAACATCCGCATTCGATGGGTGAGTGGTCAGCTGATTCAAAATCTCATGTCGCATCGATGAGCGATGGCGATTTTTATTCCAGCGAACAATCTGCCGTTATCGAAACCGCTGGTGATGTGAAAATTGAATTCATTGGTGATAACGATGAATCTCAGATACTAAAAGAAAAGACATCAGTATTGGCAGATGAAGTTATCGATGCAACAACGATGAGCTGCAGCAATTTACGTGAGTTTTTTGAACAGTCGATACAGGATGCAAAAGCAGAAGGTGTTCTATTGTCGTTACACATGAAAGCCACGATGATGAAAGTATCCGATCCTATTATCTTCGGTCATGCAGTCAGTGTGTATTTCAAGGATGTATTTAAAAAACACGCAGCAATTTTTGATGAAATCGGTGTCGACACCCGCAATGGTTTAGGCGATGTCTATACGAAGATTGCCAGCTTGTCTGATGATAAACGTGCTGAGATAGAAGCAGACATACAAGCGGTATACAAAACACGTCCAGAATTGGCGATGGTTGATTCTGATAAAGGTATTACAAATCTGCATGTACCTAGCGATGTGATTGTTGATGCATCTATGCCGGCAGCCCTACGTTCATCTGGAAAGATGTGGGGTACTGACGGACAGTTACATGATACCAAAGCCATGATTCCAGATCGCTGCTACGCTGGCATATATCAGGAAGTATTTACCTTCTGTAAAAAACACGGCGCGTTTGACGTCACCACCATGGGTAATGTGAGTAATGTTGGCCTGATGGCACAAAAAGCAGAAGAGTACGGTTCACACGATAAGACTTTTGAGATGTCGGCTAGTGGCGCAGTACGTGTAACAGATGCTGCCGGTGACACTTTGATGGAGCACAAAGTAGAGAACGGTGACATCTGGCGTATGTGTCAGACGAAAGATCTACCGATTCAGGATTGGGTGAAGTTAGCCGTTAGCCGCGCTAGAGCCACTGGTCAACCAGCAATATTCTGGCTAGATAAAAATCGTGCGCATGATGCTAATCTGATCAATAAAACCGAAAGCTACCTAAAAGAACATGACACTACTGGATTAGACATACAGATAATGTCTCCAGTTGAAGCGATCAAATTTACTTTAGAGCGGGTGAGAGCAGGCGAAGATACGATTTCGGTTACCGGTAATGTATTGCGCGATTACCTGACTGATCTATTTCCGATCCTGGAATTGGGCACCAGTGCAAAAATGTTATCGATCGTACCGTTACTTGCCGGTGGCGGTTTATTTGAAACAGGCGCAGGCGGTTCTGCACCTAAGATGGTTGACCAGTTGGTTAATGACAATCACTTACGCTGGGACTCATTAGGCGAATTCCTTGCATTAGCTGTTTCGATTGAAGACCTTGCACAAAAAACCGGCAGTAACAAAGCAAAGGTACTGGCTTCCACACTCGACAAAGCGAATAGTACGTTTTTAAACAATAACAAGTCACCATCGCGAAAAACCGGTGAATTAGATACACGTGGCAGTCACTTCTATCTCGGTATGTACTGGGCGCAAGCACTGGCTGAACAGAGTGATGACAAAGAGTTACAAGATAAATTTACCCCCATCGCACAACAGCTAACTGACGATGAAGATAAAATCGTTGGTGAGCTTAATGATGTGCAAGGTAGCTCAGTAGAGTTAGGCGGATATTATCGTTTAGATAAAACGCTGGTAACTAAAGTGATGCGGCCTAGTGCCACATTAAATGCGGTAATCGATAATTTATAAGTTTTTGTAGGGTGGGCATTGCCCACCGTCATGGCATGCCTGCTGGTTTCACTCTGTCGGACAATGCCCGACATTACGGCAAAGATTGATTTGTTTGTTTCTGTGTCTTTGCACCGCTGCGATAACGATTCTCTAAATCTAATCAAACAACCTGACCAGCACACCAGCCAGATGACCAGGCCCATTGGAAATTATAACCACCTAGCCAGCCGGTAACGTCGACCACTTCGCCGATAAAATATAGTCCATTAACCTTGTTCGACTCCATCGTTTTTGACGATAGCTCATTACAGTCAACACCGCCTAATGTGACTTCGGCCGTACGATATCCCTCGGTGCCGTTTGGTTTGATATTCCAGTGATGACAGCGTTCAGCTATTTCCTTAATGCGAAGTTTGGATAATTCCTGTAAAGGCAGGTCTAGCAATACCGTTTCGAATAGAGCCAACACCAGTCGTTTAGGTAACCATTCAATAAGAAGCGTTTTTAATTTAATGCTGGGTTGTTTTTCTTGTCGTGCTCTTATGTAATCAGCAACATCAAAATCCGGTAATAAATTCACATTTACTGCTTCGCCTGCTTTCCAGTAGGAAGATATCTGCAATATAGCAGGACCGCTTAAGCCCCGGTGGGTGAATAAGATATTCTCACTAAACTGTGTGCGTTCATTGCTAACAGTACATTCAACAGAGATACCCGATAGCGTTTCAAGTTTATCTTTGTCATGCGTATGTAGAGTGAAGGGGACGAGACCAGGCATGGTCGGCCATATCTTATGGCCAAACTGTTCGGCCACTTTATAACCCAATGGACTAGCGCACATCTTGGGTATAGATAGACCGCCACAGGCGATGATTAACGAAGTAGCTTTAAATTTTCCCTGTGAGCTTTCGATGAAGAAAGACTGGTCATCATGTTGTTTGATAGCTTTGACATTACTATTCAATCGTATGTTTACCTTCGCTTTTTTACATTCATCCAGCAGCATATTAAGAATATCTTTTGCGCTGTCATCACAGAATAATTTGCCGAGATCACGTTCGTGGTAGGGAACATGATAGTCATTAACCATGGCGATAAAATCCCACTGGGTGTATCGACTTAAGGCCGACTTACAAAAGTGTGCGTTGTGTGAAATGAAATTACTGGAATCGATATTCATGTTGGTAAAATTACAGCGCCCACCGCCAGACATGAGTATTTTCTTTCCCGCCTTATTGGCATGATCTAAGACGATAACACGCCGACCTCGTTTTCCAGCCTCGATGGCACACATTAAGCCTGACGCACTGGCTCCAATAATAAGTACATCGATATCTTTTATATCTTTAGACATGGTAAAACAATTTTTGGTTTTGATAGGATGCTAGAATGCTAGCTAATTTATTTATGAATATCATCGATGCGCACAATCTGGCTTGCCCCATAGATGGCAAAAGTCTCGAACATATCGACAAGCAGTTTGTTTGTGAAAATGGCCATACATACGATATAGCTCGTCAGGGCTACGTTAATTTATTACCGGTGCAGTATAAACGTTCTAAAGAACCTGGTGATAGTAAAGTTATGGTATCTGCCAGAACTCAGTTTCTAGATACCGGCGTCTATCAGCCTATTGGAGCTGTAGTAAATGAGCTGGTTCTGGAGCAGATTATAAACGATAAAGACGTCTGTATAATGGATGCTGGTTGCGGTGAAGGCTATTACTTTAATTCATTATTAAATTTTCTCAGTGACGATTCCAGGGAAACCAATCTGTCTTTGGTAGGGCTTGATATATCTAAAGATGCAATCATTCAGTCAACTAAACGAAACAAACGAATAAGCTGGGTAGTCGGTACTAACCGACAGCCTCCAGTGCTAGAAAAAAGTGTCGACATCATTCTATGCATGTTCGGATTTTTGAGCATCGATGCCTTTAGCAAGTTATTAAAACCTGGCGGGAAGATTATTTTAGTCGAACCTGCTTCCAGGCATCTACAAGAATTACGTAAAATCATCTACCCTGAAGTTAGAACTAAGTCTTTATCTGTAAACAATTTACTTAAAGATTCCGGGTTTTCTCTGTTAAAAACTGAAGCATTACATTACAACGTAAAATTAAGCAGTAACGATCAGATTAATCATTTACTCGTCATGACGCCACATTTCTATCGTGCATCCAAAGAAGGCAGGGAAGCAGCCTGTAAATTACAAGAGATCGATATTACTATCGATGTTAACTTCAGCGTCTTGCAGAAAACGTCTGACGCGTAGACAGGAACATTAGTTCTCGATAAACAGATATCGTTTACCGGGAACTAATAAGGGTATTATCTTACTGCTAAACGTCTGCTAGCAATAATCATAAATGGTAACAATAGCAACCAGTTTAACGAGCCAGCGTGCCCGGCCACAACCACATTCGTTTCGACAGGATAATAACCACTATCATAAGAATCATCATAGTAACTGTCTTCTAAAGGTAAGCCACTTAACGATGAATCTTCATATGGACCATAGCTGACTAACCATTGTCCGGTATCCGCATCGTAGATCTCGATTTTTACATCGTAATAACCAGGAGGGAAGCCTTCTGCTAATTCCGTTTCTATCACAAATGTATCATTTCCGCTGTCACCATATATGTGATAACTGGAACTCGTAGCATAATAATTCCAGGGGCCGCCTTCCAGGCTCAGATACAATTGCGCGTAGACATACGATGTTTCGTATACCGTATCTACATCGATCACTACACTGAAACGATGATAAAAACCATCGTAATTCAAATCGCTAATCAGATCAGTGCTGGCATCAAAGACTATTATATCAGTGTAACCTCCAGTAGCAGCGTGTGAAGCCCTGACTGTCGACTCCATAAAACCTTCTTTGTTTAGAGATTCCATCACGTCAGCGTCTGCTTGTTTTAAGCGCGCATCTTTTGTCGTTTTATCTAAATTATCACTCTGCGAGAAACTGATGGTTTTAGATATGCGCTGTTGCAACTTCTCTTCAGCCATCAGTGGTGAAGACAGTAGTACTAGTGCTACCCATATTGCTAACCAGGCTATCAGTTGTGTTGTTGGTTTTAATGACATTGAAATCTCCCGTTTATTTATAATACGAGATCATTTCACCATTACTTAGCTGAACGCTAACTGAACGAAACAGGCCTTACATCAGAGGATAACGATAATTTTGGCGCCGCCTGACCGACTATGCTGGATATCTAAACTACCGTGATAAGCCTGAACGATATTTAACACTATCGAAAGACCAATGCCATGGCCTGGTGTTTGCTGGTCTGCACGCACACCGCGTTGTAGTAAGTTATCACGTTTATCTTTAGCAATACCGGGGCCATCATCACTAACAATAATAGATAGCTTTTTATTGCTGATGTCAGCACTTATATCTATTGTTGTATCGGCCCATTTAAAAGCATTATCCAGCAGGTTACCAAGCACCTCCATCAAGTCGCCTTCATCACCTTTAAACGATAACGTTTTTTCTGTATTTATCCGTACAGTGATATCTTTATCGCGATATACCTTGTGTAAAGATTCCAGTATACGTTTGATCAAGACATTGACATCAACAGCCTTGCCGATACTGCTTGCTCCAGCCGTGGCAGCGCGTTGCAGCTGGTATTCCACGATAGAATTCATCCGGTTGATCTGTTCCTGCGCAGTATCGTCTGTATCAGTGTTCAAGCCAGTTTGTAAAACTGCGAGAGGTGTTTTAAGGCTATGCGCAAGATCACCAAGAGCATTACGATAGCGTGTTTTTTGCTCTCTCTCTTGTTCAAGTAAATTATTGATATTGCTTGTAAGTATTTCAATTTCTTTAGGATAATTGTCCTGTATTCGCTCCTGATCACCGCGCTCAATACGATTGAGTTCTGACCCTACCTTTCGTAACGGTGATAAGCCCCAGCGTAAGATAAACATCTGGCTTAGTAATAACAAAAGCGCCATAGCAACCAGCCAGCCCCATAGCGTCGTTCTGTACTTAACGATTTGCCTGTCGAATGACTTTAGGTCTGTCGCTATGTTGAATGTTAATGAAGTGGCTTGTTCATCAGTGGACCAATCAACACCGTAAGCAACGCTATAGTAGTCCGTCTCATCTACTGTTACCTTTGTGAAACTCTTTTCTCCACCGGTGAGCGTGGTCGGCTGTGGCGGATTAGCACCAAGAGTAGAGGAGGATTGCCAGAGAGTTTGTCCTGACAGGTTAGTAATATATGCGTAGATGCCAGAACTTGGCAGACCAAGCAAAGCGTCAAGCTCAGTCGATGGCATCAACAGACCGTCATCTTCAACTTCTGCTGCTGCCATAAGGGCATACAACTGACTGGTTAATTTATCGTGCAGCGCGCTCTCTGTACTGTCTACAAAAGCGCGGTCGAGTGTCACAGCCGTCAAAGTAATAAAAATAGCCAACACTAGTGTGGCACTAATTATTATCCGAAGATTAAGTGACATTGTTATCGTCGCAGAGAGTAAATCGATAGCCACGATTGCGCAGTGTCTCGATCGGTTTTAAGGAACCATCAGGGTCGAGCTTCTTACGTAACCTGCCCATCAAGACTTCGATAACATTACTATCACGGTCATCATCATGTGGATAGAGGTAATCAGCCAGGCGAGATTTCGATACTGCCTCGCTAGAGTGTCTCATCATATACTCGAGCATACGATATTCAAATGCGGTTACATCGATCAGCGTATCATTTAATAATACCTGTTGTGTGCCGAGGTTTATCGTTATGCACCCACACTTTAAAACGGCAGTCGGTGACCCGGTAGCTCTACGCAATAGAGCTCTTACTCTTGCCAGCAGCTCTTCCATCTGAAATGGTTTAACCAGATAATCATCGGCACCAGCCTCGAGACCTTCAACTTTTTCCTGCCAACGACTGCGTGCCGTCAGAATCAATATGGGCAGGGTTCTGCCATCTTCACGTAGTTTCTTGATGATCTCGATACCGCTCATCCCCGGCAGGCCAATATCAATAATTGCAGCGTCCAGAGGATATTCAGTAGCAAAATAATATCCTTCATCACCATCGCCAGTGGTATCGACGATATACTCTTCAGCTTCCAGACGTGTTTTTATATCTGTCTGCAGGTTTAACTCGTCCTCAATGACCAGAACACGCATGATTATTTACCGGACTTTTTGCCAGATTTAATTTTACCGCTTTTAGCATCGACATTAATCACTCGAACTTTTCCGCTTTCACTGAGCGTCTTTACTTTATAGATATTGGCTTTACGCTTTACACCTAATACTCGGCCAGGGTATTGTTGTTTAACAATATCCACAGCTTGTTGCTTATTGATACCATCTGGTGCTGAATGTACGCTGGTATTAAGTAACAATATCAATGTAAAAAATAGTGAAAAAAGTACTGTTTTCATGAGATGCTCGCGATTGGTTAACAACTGAAGCTTACACTGAAGCGTCATGCTAAACCAACAACCGCTCAACAGAATCGAGGTAAAAATCGATACTGTTGAACGATATGGTTAAAACTAGTCACGAAACGTTATATCAAAATTATTGGTATGCAGACCGATCATGAATCTAAGAGGATCATAATCAACGTAATGATCTCTGTGGTGATTATCGTTGATTACATAGTGTGTAGTACCATGTCCACGGTGATCATAATGATGATCATATCGAGGATAATATCTGACATGCTTACGATGACCATGATCATTGTGACGACCATACCGAGTCCCGTAATCATGCTTTAACTTATGCCCAAGGCTTCGCTTATGATTGTTATGGCGTGAATCTCTGGAAGCATGCTTCTCACTGCGAAAGTTGCCTCTATCATGGTGCTTACCAACATTCTTTGAATGTCCTGCTTTTTGATGACCGCGGTCACCATTACTAGCCATAGCGGACATTGGAGCTAGCGCCATGCCTAGCGCTAACATAGCGATCAAAGGAACGGTTTTAAGGTGTAATCTTGAGTTTTTTATACTCTTCATCATTGTTCTCCAAAAGTATTAACAAAAACCGGGGTAAACCCGATGGTTGTAATGTATCGCGAACGGGATGAACGAAAGCTGAACGAAGATCTTTGACATTTATATAGGCGGTGAGAATATTTCATCATTATCTTAACTATGGTCAAGAATAGATCGAAAAATCGAAGGTAAGATGGCCATATTATGAATACAGACGATTTACGCCAACGATTAATGAAGCAGGGTTTGGATCATCACGAGCTCAACAACAACCCACTAAAGCAGTTCGAAAACTGGTATCAGGACACTTCCACTGCTGATATTTATGAACCTGGTGCAATGTCACTAGCGACGGTAGACGATGACGGTCAGCCGTGGCAACGCATCGTATTGTTAAAACTATTTGATGAGAAAGGTTTTATTTTTTTCACCAATTATGAAAGCCGTAAAGCTAAACAGCTCGACGTGAACGTCAATGTCAGCCTGTTATTTCCATGGCATGCTCTAGGGCGACAGGTAATCATAACCGGCGAAGTAGAAAAGATATCATCTGCCGAGTCACTAAAATATTTTTCTACGCGACCACGCGGTAGCCAGATAGGCGCCTGGTCATCAGGGCAAAGTCAGTTAATCAATTCACGATCTATACTCGAAACGATGGTTGACAGTATGAAACAAAAATTTGAGGATAAGGAAGTGCCGCTACCACCATTCTGGGGCGGCTATCGGGTGAAACCAAAAACATTTGAGTTCTGGCAGGCAAGGGATAGTCGTCTGCATGATCGTTTCATCTATCATAAGGATGGAACAGGGGAATGGTCTAGTCAGCGGATGGCTCCATAATACAACACCTGCAATAGAAGGTTTACTGCAGCAAATCCTCTTCTATTCGATGATAGATGCTTGCCGCTTTGATAAGTGAGTTAGCGGTGAGGGCCGGCACACCGTAAACTTCTGTCGTTACAGAATAATCTTGCTTGATTTTTTTCAGTAACATATCGAAGTCACCATCGCCGGACAATAATATGACGGTATCGACATCACTTGCTGATTCCATGACATCGATGGTGATACCCACATCCCAATCGCCTTTGGCAGAGCCGTCACTGCGCTGGATATACGGTTTTAGTTTAATGGTAAATCCGATATGTTTGAGAGCATCCTGAAACTTCTTCTGTCTATCATCTCCTCGATCAATAGCGTAAGCATTCGCAACAACAACATCACCCTGCTTACTTATCCTGTTCCAGAACTCACGGTAATTAAACTGATGCCCATAGGTATCACGAGTGGTGTAATAAATGTTTTGTACATCAACAAAGATGGCGATTTTTTTCACGTTAAAACCATATGATCAAAGTATTTTTTAATGATGAGATTATACAGAAGAGACTAATTTCTTATTGCTTATTTCATTCAGATTATCTTGATACTTCAAGTGAAAATTTGTTTTTATATTAATGATAATAATCAATTATATATTGAATTCATATTGATACACTGAAGGTAGTTTAGAGACGAGGGTATTGAGTCTGAGCGATGGATTCGCTGTTCTCTGCCTCCTATCTTTTGATATATTTTAAATAAAATTATGTGGAGATTTAAATGAAGAATTCAAAACTAAAAAATGCTATCGGCACTATATTAGTAACAGTTGCAGTCGCTGCGTCGTCAGCAACCCTGGCGAAAGGTGGTGGTGGCCAGGGTGGCGGTGGCGGTTATGGAAAAAGTGGCGGTAACAGCGGCCAGGGTTATAGCCGAGGCCAGAGCGGTCAGAGTGGCGGCTACCGCAATCAAGGCGGCTCGGGTGGCGGTTATGGTCAGGGTGGACAGGGCTCAGGTTCAGGTCAAGGATATGGACAAGGTCAGGGTGGTGGCTCCAATCAAGGCAACCCTAACCAGTATCAATACCAGCACCAATATCGTTATGGTAATGGTCAGGGTGGTGGTCAAGGAAGCGGCATGCAAAGAGCGCCTCAGCCTGCACCGGCTCCAGCACCAATCACACCAGATGGCACATAAACAGCTTTATTTGTTTAGCTGAAATAAAAAGCGGCAACCCGGAGTTGAACTCCGGGTTGCCGCTTTTTTTTACAATTACGTAATTAAACGTTTCTAATAATCTGTAATTACGAAGCCTTACGTTTCTGATCCATGTCCTGACTCGCCAGGTACTCTTCATAGCTACCACGGAAATCAACAATGCCTTTTGGTGTCATCTCTATTACACGTGTAGCTAATGAAGACACGAACTCGCGGTCATGACTGACGAAGAAGAGAGTGCCAGGAAAATTATCCAATGCCAGATTAAGTGATTCGATCGATTCCATATCAAGGTGATTGGTCGGTTCATCCATCAACAGGATGTTATTACGCTCTAACATCAATTTACCAAACAACATCCGACCTTGCTCACCACCAGAGATAACACTGACTTTTTTATTGATATCGTCTGTTGAGAATAGGAGACGACCTAGAGTTCCACGTATAGATTGCTCGTCATCGTTTTCTTTACCCCAGTAGCTCATCCAGTCGTAGAGTGTTTTATCTTCTGCAAAATCTGCCGCGTGATCCTGTGCATAATAACCAAGCTGTGAATTTTCTGACCATTTAACAGTACCTGATGATGCCTCCAGATTACCGTATAAAACTTTTAACAAACTCGTTTTTCCGATTCCATTCGGGCCGATGATAGCAACACGCTCACCAACTTCTACCATCAGGTCGAGATTTGCGAATAAATAATTCTCATCAAAACTCTTAGCCAGGCCTTCCACTTCTAATGCCAGTCGATGTAATTTCTTATCTTGTTCAAAATAGATGTAAGGGTTTTTGCGACTAGACGGTTTCACTTCAGCCAGCTGAATCTTGTCTATCTGCTTAGCGCGTGATGTCGCTTGTTTGGATTTAGATGCATTAGCAGAAAACCGACTTACAAAAGCCTTAAGTTCAGCGATCTGTGCTTTCTTCTTCGCATTGTCAGATTGCAACTGTTCCGTTACCAATGTAGATGCCATCATGTAATCATCGTAGCTACCCGGATACAGGCGAATTTCGCCATAATCCAGATCGGCCATGTGTGTGCAGACACTATTTAAGAAATGGCGATCATGCGAGATGATAACCATGGTGCATTTACGCGCATTGAGGATATCTTCCAACCACCTGATCGTATTGATATCCAGGTTATTAGTTGGCTCATCGAGCAACATGATATCTGGTTCTGAGAATAAAGCCTGTGCGAGCAATACACGTAACTTCCAGCCGGGAGCTACTTCGCTCATAGGGCCGTAATGTTGCTCGATAGGAATTTCCAGACCTAACAGTAATTCGCCAGCACGTGCCTCAGCAGAGTAGCCATCTATCTCTGCAAATTCGGCTTCAAGATCACCTGCGCGGATACCATCAGCTTCGGTCATTTCTGGATTAGCATAGATCGCATCTTTCTCAGACTTAATCGCCCATAACTCTTCATGCCCCATTATGACGGTATCGATTACGCTGAAGTCTTCGTATGCGAACTGATCCTGTTTCAATTTACCAATTCTTTCATTTGGATCTTTTGACACATTACCCGCTGACGGTTCTAGATCGTCACCCAAAATTTTCATGAATGTTGACTTACCGCAACCGTTTGCGCCGATGAGCCCGTAACGATTACCATTGCCAAATTTTACTGAAACATTTTCAAATAGTGGTTTAACACCAAATTGCATTGTTACATTTGCGGTTGCTAACATTGTTATATTCCGGATAAATAGTATTAATTAATTTATATCTGTTTTGCTATTAAGCAGCATCTCGTGTGCGAGAGTTGCCATTAGCATGTTTTTTCCATGGCGAAGATGCTTTGTTACTTCCTGACGTGTTGCCACCGTTGTCTACCTGCCTTTTTCTAGCATTTTTACCAGGCCTTGGTTTCTTCTTACTAGCAGCGCTACCAGGGTTTCGTCTTGGCCGTTTGTTCTGCTGGTTACGACCTCGGGTTATAGGCTCAGCTTTTATCGAAGGATCAGGTTCATAACCTTCGATAGTTTCTTTTGGAATCTCACGTTTGATCAATTTTTCGATGTCTTTAAGTAATTTTAATTCATCGACACAGACCAGTGACATAGCTTCGCCTTCGTTACCTGCACGTCCGGTACGACCTATACGATGAACATAATCTTCAGCAACATTTGGTAATTCATAGTTAACCACGTGAGGCAGCTGGTCGATATCAATTCCCCGTGCGGCAATATCAGTTGCCACAAGCACTCGTACGTTACCTGATTTGAAATCGGCAAGAGCGCGTGTGCGTGCACCCTGACTCTTATTGCCATGGATGGCAGTAGCAGTAATGCCGTCTTTGTTCAATTGTTCTGCCAGACGATTTGCGCCGTGCTTGGTGCGGTTGAACACTAATACCTGTTGCCAGTTGTTTGAACCGATTAAGAAAGAAAGTAATTCACGCTTACGTGTCTTATCGACAGGATGCACGACTTGTTCTACTGTTTCAGTTGCTGCGTTCTGACGAGCGACTTCGATGAGAGCAGGTGACCTCATCAAGCCATTAGCCAGTTTCTTTATGTCATCAGAAAATGTTGCTGAAAATAATAATGTTTGTTTCTTTTTAGGTACTAATGCTAAAACTTTTTTAATATCGTGAATAAATCCCATGTCTAACATACGATCAGCTTCGTCTAAGACCAGGATATCGACATTAGACAGATCGGCTGAGCGTTGATTAACATGATCCAATAGACGACCGGGTGTAGCGATTAGTATATCGACTCCACGAACGAGTTTTTGTTTTTGCGGGTTAATACTAACGCCACCAAACACAACAGTCGATTTCAACGGCAGATGGCGACCATAAGTCTGTACGCTTTCGGCAACCTGTGCAGCTAACTCTCTGGTCGGTGTAAGCACCAATGCTCGGATAGGGCGACGACCTTTTCTAGGCACATCGGTTTCCATCAGGCGCTGTAACAGTGGCAGGGTAAACCCCGCTGTTTTTCCCGTCCCTGTCTGTGCTCCACCCATCAGATCACGCCCTTCAAGGATGATGGGTATGGCTTGCTGCTGTATAGGAGTAGGGGAGCTGTAACCTTTTTCTGACACAGCACGGTGTAATTCGGCCATAAGGCCAAGTGATTCAAACGACATTGATAATTTCTCTAGGAATCGGCCCGCCTCAATATTATGAGGTCGGTCCAGGCGGAAACACTTTACGTTCCGGTGCTAAACGTAAAAGATTAGCACTTTAAAAATAGGTGCAGACCGAAGTGCACCAGTAATTGAACGGGCATTATATCTTATTAAGCCTCTGATTTATTAGACCAAAAGAGATATATGACTATTTGCCTAAATATTCATCCTGCCATTTCAAATATTCAGCATGTGCATGTTTTGCGAAACTGTTTTTATCGCTGAACATCTCTGGAGAAATGACATCATGTACGTAGTAATTAACTTCATTTTTATTAGATATAAAGATCTGCCACAGCTTTAACGGCAAGGATTGCCCAGTCCATTCGAACGTTTTTTCATCAACATAGTGTAAAAACACAGGTAAGACAGGTACGCCTGTCTGCAGTGAGATATCAAAAGCACCGGTATGAAATTTTTCAAAGATTCGACTGCCTTTACAACCTCCCTCAGGAAATAAAACAATATTCTTCCCGGATCTCACCGCATCGATCAGAGACTGTAAAGCCTGATGTCTGGATGTAGCATCACCACGTTTAACATAGATTGTTCCAGCATAGTCACTGATACGACCGAGGATCATCCAGTCTCTTACACCTTCTTTTGCTAATGGATAGATATCAAATAATGCCGGCACACCAAAATCTTCTAGTGCAGAGGGATGGTTGGCAATAAGGATGTATTGATCAGGTAGCGGTCGTTGGTTTTTGTGTACTAGCTTTAGATCAACATCTAATGCA
>WTCC01000172.1 GCA_013138755.1 Gammaproteobacteria bacterium | reverse complement strand
TGGCTGCATGACCTGCCTGAACTGCGGCGATAGCAAGTGCGGCTAGTCTAAACATTCTCTCTATAGTTATTGAACCTGTGTGGGCACACTCAAGGGTGTTGGACGTGTTTATCAACACCTTTGATACCTGCTCCAAGGTGGCCTTTGCAGAGTATTCTGCTGATGGTGAACATAACGCAATTCAGCGCAAAGGCGTATACTTGCTTCATGAAAATGACTCCCTCAATTTATCCTGGTTTTAGGAATCATGTTCGTATGAGTTGGCACAATATCACTACAAATTAATCACACGTATAGGAGTTGCAGGCTTTTTCGGCGACGACTTTCCTGTTGAACTTGAGGCATCGTAGCAGTGTTTTATTTCCCACACACCAGGGTACTGATTTCCATCATGATTATGTCCAAACAATAAACAATCGATTTTTCTTTCTACAATTTTCTTAAACTTTTTATAGTCCTTTAACATATGCAACCTTCCCTTACCATCAAAAGGATGATGGTGAAGATAAACCACTTTCTTCTTTTTCTTTAGTTTAGTACTATTTAATAGTTTATTAAGAGCATCCCTTTGTTTTTTTCCTAACTCTCCATCTGCACCATAATTATCCAACCAATTAAATGTTGCAGCCATCGAATCAAGACCAATAAAAGCGATATTTCCGACTATATCTAATTTTGGATAAGTGACATTTTTATTAGCATAAAATGCCTGTTTAAAAAGCGTTACATATTTTTTCTTACCTTTAGCGCCACTTCCATAATCATGATTACCAGGCACAACCAGTACTTTGAAATTAGATTTTACGAGGCGTCCAAGAATTTTTGATGCTTCTTCATATGCATCCTTTTTCTTTGCGTTGTCTACAATATCTCCAGTTACTACTATCACATAGTCAGAAGCCGGCTTACAGCTTGATTTGATTTTATCAACAAGCTTATTCAGGTTTTTTCCGCAATCCTTATATCCTACGTGAAGATCAGACAAATGTATTATTTTTTTCATCACTCATTCTCCTATTGTTACTACAATTAAAGTGCCGTTATAATTGCCTGACATCTTTGTATTTATTCGTTGTGCGCAGCATTATGTATAAATGTCTGTGAACAATGCCGCGTGGTCTGCTCAGGTACTTATTTTAATCTTATTTTAATCTTCTTTTAGCTTTTTAATAGCAAATAAATCGCCTGAGCCTGCGCCGCATGCGATTACCGTTCGCATAGCTGAGTCCAATGGAACATGAGGACAAAGTGTTACCTGTGAAGGCATAACATGATAAATATTTCCTGATGTTGGGTTAGGGCCCGTTGGCATAAATATGGTATATGTGCCATCAGAATGGTGATCTGTGATTAATGCAGTTACCTCAGTAGGACAATCTTCTCCAAAGAGACGCACACGTGCAACCTGGCCATTTGCAAACGGAGACCCTTCTGACTGACCAAAGATCTGTACAATAACTTCTTTTATCATACGGTATCCAGGAGCCAGTTTCTGGAGCATATCATCAAACATCTTGTGCAGATAGTTTCCAATTGTTGTCTGGACAACAATACCCATGAAAAAACAGATAAATATAATGATAGTCACCACAATACCATCTGCAACAATTTCAGGTATCTGATAATTTGCTAAAGCATAATTGGTAAGTGGTTGAATCAGATCAGTAACAGTTTTAACCAACCATTTAATGAAAAATGCAATAATTGCAACCGGCAGGATAACTATAATTCCGCCAAATAGTGTTGTTTTAAAAAACTTCTTCAAATTTAATGCCTTGATCATTTAGTCTTTACCCCTATTTTCCTATAAATTCTTCTTTAAAAATTGTGCTTAATGCAAATTCAATTTTTTTAAGATCAGGTTCAATGTAATCCATTGTCTGATTTTTAGATGAATATCCCAATATATCCTGGATAATATCATCACTTATGCCTCGGGCATTTAACCTGGTTGCCAGTGTGCGCCTTCCTGAATGGGTGGAACCACCTACTACCCCAACTCTCTTAATAAGCTTTGAAATTAGTTGTTGGAGACTGCTACAGCTCCAGTATTCTTCTATCTCTCCATTTTCTTTCTGATATGTTTTCAGAGTTAACGAAAAACCTGATTGCCCTCTGGAAAGATATAAAGGAGATTCAGGATCAAGCCCCATATAATCACTTCTTTCAGTTGTGCGTAATCCTTTCCCTACTCGTTGTTCAAGATATTTCTTGATAGCTATCTGCTGTTTTTTTTCAACCTGAATTAAGCTTCTTGATTTACCCGTTTTTGTGTATTTAGCTGACAATGTACCAACTTTTATAACAGTCCCATCTCGATCAAGTACGTCCTTGATTTTTAAATGGGCAATTTCGGTAATTCTCAAGGCAGAGCCAAATGAGTGCCAGATAATTGAAATATTTCTTAAACCATTGCGACTATCGTTGGCCACTAAGAGTAAATCCTTAAACTGGTATGGCTCCAGAACTGCTGCTTTTGTCTGTGTGGAATCCACTAATCTGTTTATAAATCTCTTTTTCATAAATATAGGGAAAAGTC
>WTCC01000208.1 GCA_013138755.1 Gammaproteobacteria bacterium | reverse complement strand
CGACATTAAACAAATTTATCTGACGGTAAAATTCTGTTCGAGTACGGACATTCATAGTTTTTACTCTGGCCCAAAATATTTCCCAAATATTCGTAAATTATTTATTTAGCCTTTATCGTTTGTGAAGTGATCAACTTGATAATCAATGCCGACAGTGCAATACACCAGACGATGACCGCGCCACTGGGTAAATCTAACAAAGCTGATAACACCAGGCCTAGGCCAAAACCTGTTACACCAATTGCTCCGGCGACTAACATCGCATATTTTTCTTTAAAGGCAGCTGTTGCAAGTGCGGGTATGATTAAACTTGCAAATACCAGATACACACCGACCAGTTGCACCGTCACGGTTATTGCGCAAGCAAATAGTATATAAAAACCAGTGCTACCTATGCGTTGTCGAAAGATTCTCCAAAAGAACAGAACTAATAATGAGATCGATCCAGCATAGAGTAATTGATGCCATTCAACCCAGAGAATCTGCCCCACCAGTAATTCCCTAAGATGTTCGCCGGCATGCGGATTATTTGCCAGTATCAATATACCGGCGGTTGCTGCCAGAATAAAACCAATACCGATGAGCGCTTCCTGATGCTTACCTGCTTTTTTCTCCAGTAGACTGAATATCCATGCACCAGCCAGAGCACTGACGACAGCGAATGCCTGGGCTTCAAAGCCGTGCTCGTCCCAGCCAAAACTGTAGGCAATAATGACACCAAGCCCCGCAATTTGCGCGATTGCCAGATCAATAAAGATAATACCGCGCCGGATAACTTCACGCCCCAGTGGAATATGTGTTGATAATACAACCAGTCCAGCGACAAAGGCTGGCCCGAGGATACTGACATCTAAGCCTTCCATCATCACTCTCCTGCAGCCATCAAGGCATCGATGAGGGCACCATAAAACTGCACAAGCGTTTCACCTTGATGAAAGTCTACCGACGCCGGCAAGCTTACAACAGGGATACCAGTTTTTGCAGACAACCATTGAGCGGAACGTTCATTGATGTAGGCGGCATGAATAATCATTGCTACATCATCGTGGCTGAGCCGATTTTTTAATCGAGCAAGATGGCTGCTTGCCGGTGGCACACCGGGTATTGGCTCCAGTGTCGCGACTGCGCTCATCCCCAGCCAGTGATTCAAATAAGGCCAGCTATTGTGATGCATGACAATTTTCTGTCCACGTAATGAGGCAGCACGTTCCGACAAGTCAGCCATTGCTTGCTGCCAGCGCTTTATAAACTGTTTTTTGTTTTTCTGGTAACGCACGCTATTGTTTTCATCCAGTTCAATTAGACGCTGTGTCAGTGCATTGGCAATCCGTGCAATATTATTTGGCTCAAGATGAATATGCGGATTACCACTGGCATGAATATCTCCCAAACTGCGATCGAGTGTTGTCGGCACTTCCAGCATGTCGACATAATCAGCGGCCATAAAATAACCCGGTTGCCCCGGCTGAATTTTTGCATTGCCAGCCTTGCGCAGTAATAGGGGCAGCCAGCCCGCTTCCAGTTCGGCACCGGTACAGATGAGCAAATCAGCACGCCGTGCTTTTGCAATCAGGCTTGGACGTGCCTGGATATGGTGGGGATCCTGTGTCGAGGTTGTCGCACTGTAGATTTTTATCTCGCCATCACTTAACGCCCTCGCCAGTGCCGCCCACTCCGGTTCGCAGGCAAACACGTTAATCGCCGCCTGTGAAATACCGGGCAAGCATGTCAGAAAAACCAGTACAGCGACTATTTTAGTATGTATGCGCACCGTGAGCTCCTATACTGAAAGTGTATTGTAGAAAGATTTGATTGTCCGTGTCCTGATAAGAATCATCACGGTTGTATTGCAAACGGATACGACTGAACTCGCTCGGCAGCCACTCCATCATAATGCTGCTTCGCGTTGGCGTGTGGCCACCTGCTATCAGCCCGACTTCATCCAGTACGGCTACATCGCTGCCACTGTTATCACTATCCAGCATGTCATAGCGAATACCTGTGCGCCAGCTGCGATCAAACTGCCAGATACCCTGCAGATACCAGCCATCCTGTTCACTGCTTAAACCGCTTTCTTCGAGCGGGCTGCTGTTGAGTAATGTTAAATCACCTTCTTCATCACGACTGAAATATTCAAATTGCAGCTTAAAATTCTGCTCCAGGGTATTTCCTCCCGGCGCCCATTTGTAAATCATGTTTACGCCCACAATATTGCTATCGCCTTCAAACAAGGGTGTTTCTGCTGTGCCAGTATGCACATGACTTCCGTACTCACGTTCAATATCGTCTGCCAGCCAATAACTTAGTCCTGCTTGCCAGCTGTGGCTGATATCCACATCACCACCAACATTCACAAAACCAGTCCAGCTGCCTACGTTGCTGTGGCCGCCACCTGCCGGATATTTACCACCGGCAAAAGCCTCGATGCCAAGCTCAACATACAGATCAGTGGGCGGAATGTATGTAACACGGACGCCATCATCAAAGTATTGTTTACCGAAGATGCCACGATAGATCAGTGGAGCATCGTGAAAATCCCAGGCATGTTCATGCTGCTGGTTCAAATAACCGATGCCGGAGAAAAAGCGCCCGCCACGGATGGTAAAACCATGACCCAACGCCAGTGTTTCAAAAAAAGCTTCTTCAAGCTCGACTTCGACTTCGTCACCATGTTCTGCTAGCGCCACGCTAAACTGACCAAAAAACTTATCATCGATGTTACTGCTCATCGTTATTTCGGAGTGGCCCAGCGAAAAACCTTCTGCTGCTAATTCAGATTCACCACCTAAACTGTAACCGGGCAAAACATAATCATCAGGGTTATTTTTATAACTGGCGTAAATGCCATCGATAATTATGCTGATAGCCGGATTGAATGCATTCCCTGTTTTATGCTGACTTATTGACTGTCGCTCAGAAACGCGACGCTCAAGTAAGTCTAAACGTTTCTCATATTCTTCTAGTTGGAGGGTTAGTATTTCTTCATCAGTCGCATGCACCGCGCTGATGATAGAGAATAAAGCGCAGGTCAATCCTGCGCGACATATTGTTATATTCATTGATCATCCTGTCTATTTGGTTTTTTATAGCATGTATGCGCTGATCAAATCAGTGACATAAATACCTGCAAACAAAAACTAGGATGTAAACGGCGGTGCGCGTGAAGAATAAAAGGGAGAGAAATTTACGCTAACAGGCTGTTTGCTTTGAGCGTATTTTTCATATGTTAAAACCGAGAATTCTGAGCTGAGTTCATCATGAGTTGATGACAGGTCATGTTTTTCACAATGTATAAATGTTGTGCAAAAATCATCGGCTTGATGAAAGGGATGGTCAACAGCATGTGCAAGCGAAGCAAACTGACTGATAATAAGCAGTAAAGAGAAAATGCCAGAAATGACTTGTCGAGAAAATAATTTCAATTTTTATACTAAGCGAAGTTAATACAAGTGTTTATTATAACAACTCAATGTAGCACTGTGCTAATCGCAAAATTATGCCTTATGTTGGGTGTTCCAACCGTAAATTTTGTCAAAGACAATCAGGGGTTCTTAATAACTTGATGAGTTTGATCGAGCACCAACCACATGGTTAATAACAACCCTTTATTAGTATTCTCTAACAGACTGTTATGGGTCGGTTAGCGCCCCCTGGCTGAATTGTTTACAGCAAAATTATCCAACGGTCGTTTTACGGCCCAGACTGTGTGAAAACTATTTTGGGAAATTGAAAGTGGGAAATAACCGATAATATCAAACTACGAATGAGTATTTAGTGGGGATTGTTCTTGTTTTTACATGAATAATTACACATATTTAGGG
>WTCC01000181.1 GCA_013138755.1 Gammaproteobacteria bacterium | reverse complement strand
GCTCGAAGAACATCGCAACATTATTGGTTGCGACGTAATAGAGCAGCAAATAAAGGGAGGAAGATAAATAAGACGTATCTACGAAAACTAATTTTATGCATGATAGTCCTTGTCACAGGAATAATTGTTATTTTTGTTTAGTACAGGCACACCTAATTATAAAGCGAAGCAGATGCCAGCTCACGGGTGTAGTCATGTTTTGGGTTGTCAAAGACCTCATCGACATCACCCTGCTCGACCACTTTGCCTTCACGCATCACGATTACACGATGCGACATCGCACGCACTACACGCAGGTCATGGCTTATAAACAGATAACTTAATTTTCGTTTTTGCTGCAAGTTAGCCAGTAGACCCAACACCTGTTTTTGCACAGAAACATCAAGGGCACTGGTCGGTTCATCCAGCAGAATTACATCTGGCTCTAAAACTACCGTTCTTGCTATCGCTATACGTTGTCGCTGTCCACCAGAAAATTCGTGTGGATAACGCCATAAGACTGACTCATCCAATCCTACTTCATCTAAAACAGATAGAATTTTATCCAGACGCTGCGAGGCATTGAATTGTGGATAGTGAAGCTTCAGACCCTCTTCGATAATTTGCCGCACGGTCATCCTTGGAGAAAGCGATGAAAAGGGATCCTGAAAAACTATCTGAAAATGACGTCGTAGCGGGCGCATAAGATTCTCACTAAAATCAGAGACATTTTTACCTTTGAAATAAACATCGCCTTGAGACGCTAACAATCGAAACAACGCCAACCCTAAGGTTGTCTTTCCGGAACCGGACTCTCCGACTATACCAAGCGTCTCACCCGAACATAGTGATAGTGTAATATCGTCAACAGCTTTAATCTCGTCGACCTTGCGCTTAAAAAACCCTTTATAGATGGGAAAATAACACCGAAGATTTGTGGCACTAAGTACAACATCTGTGCCGGCATTTAATGTTGCTATTTTTTTGTTCGGCTGACTATCAAGTAAAAACTTTGTATACTTATGCTGAGGTTGATTAAACAATTTTTCTGTTTCATTGCTTTCTACAATTTTCCCGTCTTGCATAACACAGACACGATCTGCAAACCGTCTGACCAAGTTCAGATCATGAGTGATTAATAGTACAGACATATCCGTATCATTTTGAATCTCAAGCAGCAGATCCAGAATCTGTTGCTGAATAGTTACATCCAGAGCAGTCGTCGGTTCATCTGCAATCAATAACGCAGGGTTGCATGCTAATGCCATGGCAATCATTATTCGTTGACGTTGCCCACCAGACAGCGTGTGCGGATAAACTTTTACTTTCTGTTCCGGCTGCCTGATGCCAACACGATCAAGTAACTCGATAACACGTTTCTGTTTATCTGTCTTATTGAGGTTCTGATGTATCGTAAGCACTTCTTCGATCTGTTGCCCTACGGTAAAGACTGGATTCAATGATGTCATCGGCTCCTGGAATATCATCGAGATGTTTTTACCGCGAACACTTTGCATTTCGCCTTCTTTTAACGATAATAAATCTTTTCCCTGGAACTCGATACTACCGCCTGAATAAACAGTATTTGCTTCTTCATGCAGACGTAAAACTGACAGAGCAGTGACTGACTTCCCTGAACCCGATTCACCAACGATTGCCAGGTTCTCACCCGAAAAAATTTCAAAACTTACGCCATTGATGATATCGACCAGGCCATTTTGTGTATTGAAAGATACACTTAAATCTTTCACATTCAATAACGTTTTTTTATTATTTTTATTCACTAACGTATCACCCGAGAGTTCTCACGTAAGATACCTTCTGCTCTCACAACATGCCCTTCTGCAAAAAAACAATTACTTATCATTATTATATTAATCAGATCTTTCTGGTATCAAGAGCTGCACGCAATGCTTCTCCGATAAAAATTAATAGCATCAGGGTACCAACGAGCACAACAAATGCACTCAGCGATAACCACCATGCTTCTATGTTTTCTTTACCCTGCGATAACAGTTCACCCAGACTAGGCGTGGTTGGCGGCACACCCAAACCCAGGAAATCCAAACTGGTTAACGCCAGGATTGCACCACTGATCCTAAAAGGTAAAAAAGTGATCACCGGTGTCAGACTGTTAGGCAACAGATGCTTACTCATTATCGAAAAATTAGTTAGACCCATTGCTCTGGCTGAACGGACATAATCGAGATTTCTGCCACGTAAAAATTCAGCACGCACATAATCAGACAACCCCATCCAGCCAAACAGGGACAGTAATATAATTAACAACCAGATACTCGGCTGAAAGATTGATGCAAAGATAATAAGTAGATATAACTCGGGCATCGATGACCAAACCTCGATGACGCGTTGCATTATCAGATCTGTTTTACCTGAAAAATATCCTTGTATAGCACCTGCAGTAATACCGATGGCAACACCGATGACCATCAATGCCAGGGCGAACCACACTGAGATGCGAAACCCATAGATCACACGCGCCAGAACATCACGACCGCGATCATCCGTACCAAAAAAGTTCTGACTCGATGGTGGCGCAGGATTCGGCAACTCGCTAACAAAATTAATAGTGTTGTAACTATAAGGGATTAGCGGCTCGATCATCCAGTTACCATTGCGTGTTAACTGGTGACGAACAAAAGCATCCGTGTAATCAGCCTCCGTTTCAAAATCACCGCCGAATGTTGTTTCCGGATAGGCATTGAATACAGGAAAATAATATTCGTTTTCGTAGTTAACAACTAAGGGTTTATCGTTAGACAGCATTTCGGCGAAAAAACACAATACAAATAAGATGCTAAATATCCACAAACTGATATAACCGCGCCGGTTCGATTTAAATCGCAACCAGGCGCGTTGCCCTGGCGATAGACCCAGTGATATTTCACGAGATGAGTTTCCTGTTTTATTATCATCGCTATTCATCAGCTATCAACAGAATCAAAATGGATTCTCGGATCGATTAATACATAACTGATATCTGCCAGCAATTTGGCAACCAGGCCCATCATGGTAAACAGATACAATGTACCCAGCACAACGGGGTAATCGCGTTTCAATACTGATTCATATGAGAGCAGACCTAGACCGTCAAGTGAGAAGATCGTTTCTATCAATAAGCTCCCAGTAAAAAATGCGCCGATGAATGCCGCAGGAAATCCGGTAATTAATGGAATTACTGCATTCCTGAAAACGTGACGATACAACACTGCATTTTCTGTCAACCCTTTTGCTTTCGCCGTTAAAACATATTGTTTACGTATTTCTTCTATAAAACTATTTTTAGTCAGCATCGTCATCACCGCAAAACTGCCGATTACCGATGCGGTGATGGGCAACACCATATGCCACAGGTAATCTGTAATTTGCTTATACCAGGGCAGACTATCCCAGTTATCAGAAACAAGGCCACGCAATGGAAAGATATCAAAGAAGCTACCACCACCTAAAAACACCAATAGCGTTATACCCAACACGAAGCCGGGTATTGAATAACCGACTAAAATCAATGTGCTGCTTACTACATCAAACGTAGTGCCATCTCTAACTGCCTTAACGATGCCCAGCGGAATACAGGTCGAATAGACGATGAGGAAACTCCAGACACCTAAACTGATCGAGACCGGCAACTTGGAAATAACCAGATCAATAACCGTTTCATTATGAAAATAACTATCACCAAAATCAAAAGTGATATAATTTTTCATCATTATAAAAAATCTTTCATGCACTGGTTTATCAAATCCGTACATGACACGAATTTCTTTTATATATTCTTCATCCAGCCCTGTCGCACCTCTATACAGGCCACGGGTACCGCTGCTCGCCTCACCGACACCATGCTTACCCTCCAGCTCACTAACCAATTGTTCTACAGGTCCACCTGGAACAAATTGCGTTACCGCAAATGTAATCAACATGACACCAAACAATGTTGGGATCATCAGCAACAGTCTTTTTAAGATATATGAAAACATAGCTTAGTTATTTTTTATCCACCACGATTTTAGCAACCAGGTGATAGGGTCGTAATACAGAGGCTGCTGTTTTGGCATAGCCAGTTTATTCCAGTAGGCTATGCGATGAACATCGATATACCAATTGGGCACAAGGTACTCACCATTGACGAGCACACGATCCAGGGCACGAGCAGCGATAACGACATCTTCTCTATCTTTGGCCTGAATGATAGCTGACACTAGTGCATCGACAACAGGGTCGGATATTCCAGGCAGGTTATTTGAGCCTTTCACATCGGCCGATGCCGATTCAAACATATTCATCAGCTCATTCCCAGGCGATACTGATGAAGAAAAACTGGTCACCACCATATCAAATTCAAAACTGTCTAACCGACTCTTATACAATGACGAATCAACTTTTCTGTAATTGGTTTCTATACCCAATTTTTTTAAATTGTGGGCGTAAGGCGCAATAATTCGATCGAAACCACTCTGCACTAACAAAAAATTCAACTCGAACACTTCTCCCTGTTTATTTTTAAGTACACCATCCTGAATCGTCCAGCCTGCTTCAGCCAGTAGATCACGCGCTTCGATTAAATTTTTACGTAAACCATTAGCTTCTACTGTTGATGCCGGCTCCCACTTCTCGGTGAAAACTTTTTCCGGCAGCTGCTCGCGATATCTATTTAACAGCGCTAGTTCTTCACCATCAGGCAACCCTTGAGCTGCCAATTCACTGTTACTAAAATAGCTACCTGCACGGACATACTGATTATAAAAAAGTT